>JACQKO010000066.1 GCA_016204525.1 Candidatus Levyibacteriota bacterium
CATACTATCAACACGTATATCCCCTCTGATAAAGGGAGCAATTTTATCATCATAACGTCCTTGATATCTTATCCATAATAGTAAACCGGAAAATGGGTCTCCGCTTTCTTGGAGGGGTTCTACCAATCCATCTACAGGAGAGAAAATCGGGACTCCTTCCGGAAGATTGAAGGCAATAAAGGTTTCGGAAACAGGAGGGTCAAGGTATTCATGTGTGAATACTACTCTTTCTCCTTGAGAGCAGAATTCTTGGGGGAGGACTTCACAATTGACTGGGGCTTTTACTACTTCTGTTGCGGTTGGAGCAGGTTCGAGGGTTGGTGTTCCTATTGGTGCAGGTTCTGTTGGGGCAGGAGGAAGAGTTGGGGTATCCGGATTTTGAACTCTAGAATCTGTACCATTTCCTCCGCCGCAGGCAATCGCCAAAGCGGCAATGCCGCTGCCTACAAAAAGACCTGCCTTTTTATATGGCGCTCTCAATCTTTCCATGCGCTAAGTATTATAACCTATAATAAGATGTTGTCAACTCCCAAAAATTGAATTTGGTACAAAACTTCTTGAATGGGTCGCCGCACTGCTACTCTACCGATCTTTCCCCAATTTCTTTGGCTTGTTTGCGAAAGAATGATTTTAATTCATCAAGGGTTAGAGGCTTAATCATCTTAGGCATAGTATCAAATTCCTCAACTTTCAAAAAATCCGAGGCAAAAATAAACGGTTCCAGTTTTTGCCTAAATTTGATTCGAATCCCTTCTCTTAGATCCCAAAAAGAGAATCTATGAAGTAAAAAATAGAGATCAACGAAATCTTTTACGGTTGTCCGTTGATTAACCGTATGCAATTTATTAACAGCTATATCGGTAAGACTGTCAACTTTAATACCATCAAAAACCTTTTCTTTTTCTACTTTTCTATAAGGATAAGTCGCAAAGTCTACTTTTAATGGCTCTTTATTCTTAAACTTAATCATGAAGATTTGGACAATTTCAATAAATTCGGATGTATATTCAAAATTATATTTTTTACTCAAATCGTCTATAATATTCTCAACTCTTTTTGTATCAAATTTGTCTTCAGAGAAAAAATCTAAATCTTCCGAATGTCTGTGTTGAAGATAAAATGCGCTTAGCGCGGTTCCTCCTGTAAAGTGAAAATTAGTAAAATATGATTCTTTACTTACTTCAGAAAGAATGATTTGTTGCTCTTTGGTGAGGACTTGTACTTCCCCCATATCAATAGCTCCATAAGCCGCCTTCTTATTGGATATAGATCCAGTTTATCCCAATATTTCTTGACATCTGCCAATTTAATTTTCTCATCCCCTGGACCGTAATTTATCATTCGCTCAAGAATTAAGATCCTGCCTCGTTCAGTTTTTTTAAGTTCTTCAATGTTGTAATCCCAAATATGAACCATATCACATATTATATCAAGCTCCTGTGTTATTTGACAAATTATTGGCCTGGAGGGGTAGACTCATAGGAGTAGGATACTGGGGGTTTAACAGGACCATTATATTCAATCTTTCTATCTTCCTTTTCAAATGCCTCGGGAAACAATTCTCTCATTTTTGCTTCGTCGACAATCGGTCCGTCAGGACTGGCAGTAGCAATTCCATACAGAACATTGTAGCCAAAATTATTTATGCCTGAATCACCCACATAGCCAATTATATCGCCCTGCCTTACTTGCCTTTGTATCATATCGTCGAAACGGAGATTTCCTTTAATGACATCACCGGAGCTGTAGTTATCAGATGTTAGTATTGCACTAAGACCGGAAAATGGATTACCAGTCTCTTCACTTTTGTCTAAAAGACCATCAAATCGAGCAAAAATAGGAGTGCCTGAGGGTAAATTGAAAGCAGCGTACACATGTTTTACTCCTTGAAGTTCCATTGTTATTATTTCTCCCTGGGAGCAGAATTCTTGGGGGAGGACTTCACAATTGACTGGGGCTTTTACTACTTCTGTTGCGGTGGGAGTAGGTTCGAGAGTGGGTGTTTCTGCTGGGGCAGGAGGAAGAGTTGGGGTGTCTCCCTTTTGAACTTGAGGACTTGTGTCTTTGCCTCCGCCACAGGCAATCACAAAAGCGGCAATAGCACTACCGCCGAGAAACACCCGGCGACTGGCTTTTTTAGATAAAAACTGTGGCACTCTCAATCTTTCCATGCACAAGTATTATAAACCTATAATAAGACGGTGTCAACTAGCCGTACCCCATTCCGTATGTATGGGCGCCTAGAGAGTAGCCCGTGTAATTATTTTCTTATTGCCTTGATGAATTCTTCAACTGTCATATCTAGGTCATTAATGATTGCTTTTAGGGTGCCTCGTCTAATTTCTTGGCTTGGATGATAAGGGATCGTAGTTCTTCTTCCATCGGAGTGTTTAAGTTGAATATGACTGCCTACACGATTATGTTCATAAAATCCTAATTTGTTTAATGTTCTTAGAAGTTTTGAGGCTTTTACAACAGGCAGCTTAGGCATTAAAAGTGAAGGTTTGAATAGTTTCTATTGTATCTTGCTCCTTTGGAGGAGTAATCTTATCTTTTAATAATCCCTCAAGGTGACAGCGGATTGCTTCTCTAAGATTCTTTTGTGTCTCCTCAATGGTTTTACCTACTGTATGTAACCCACGCAATAAAGGAACAAACCCGTGAAAGCCTTTTTCATCGGGCTCAATAATAGTTCTGTATGTATAAATTTTCATATGCAACTATATTCTACTAAGTTTTTACTTAAAAAGTCAATCCGCTTCATTTTTTGCCAAGGAACAAACAGAACAAACACCTTACGATGCAAACTTTTCTATAACTGCCCTCAAAAGAAAGAAGAGAGTCTGGTACAGCCTACTCAAGGCGACAGCAAACAAAGCCTTAAAAGCCTTAGAAGAATACAGAGTGTCGGATATTTATCAGATTAACAGAATGGATTTGCCGTCTGTCGCGGGTTTTATCTTTATGTATAACTTTGTGGCAAGATCCTGAAGCGAAAAGATTAAGTTATCGTATCCCCCTCCTAAGTTCTTGAAGCTTTTACTTCCGTCACTTATGACGCCTATTATTTCTCCTCTTTTAGAAATTGTGGATGAAGATGCGCTTAGTTCGAAAGCATCTATAGGAAACTCATAATTTGCCTGCAGACCGCTTTCCTTGTCTGTAATTGTAACAAGGGTCTTCTCATCGCTGACAAGGTTCTCAACCTGAATATCTCCTGCAATTACCGACAGGATCTTCTCTCCGGCAACTAAATTAGAGTACACAATCCCTGAAAATGAAGATATTTTGTCCTTTTCGGAGAGAATTAAAACACCGCCACTGCTGCACAACTCCTCCCTTACCGGACACCCGGATATGATTTCAGGTTTTGGAGTGACTTGCGAGGCGGGGATAATTGTTTTTGGTGGAATTTCAACATTTTGAGTTTTTTGTTTTGGAAGAAAAGAAAGAAAAGGAACAGTCTTTGAAATTGAGATAATGTCAAAGTAATTTAATGCAATAAAGATTGCTCCAATTAAAAGCAACATAGAAATAATACCTAAAAGGACGGATTCAATATTCGTAGACACCTTTGTAGGTTCTCCAGTTTGCAACGGGGGAGGAGGGGGGATTTGATTCTCTTGCATATCTTGATAATAGAATCAACTAAATATATTGTCAAGAATAAATTTTCTAAAATCTATGCTTCGGCTTTTAATCATGCGGTGCTTGTAATTTTTATTACTTTTTTTATGTAATATTTCAAACCCCAAAATCGTATTTTGTCTTACTGAAAATCTTCCATATCAATTTCTAAAATATCCTAAGAATGAAAAATAATAATTATTTTATTGAATGGCAGGAAATTAATTTTGAAGAAATCAAAGATTATGTTATTGAAAATCGATTGGCAAATCTAATGTATAAGGGGGTGATTGTTATGCTTTTCATGCCACAAATTTTAATAAGAGCTTTTTATGAAGTTTTAAGATTCAAGGGGTAAATATGAAAAATTTATGCAATTCACCATGACTTAAATAAGCAGGTATTAAATAAATATTCGTATAAATTATCTATTCGGAATTATCTATGCCGTTTAGTTTTTATGGGTTAAAAATAGTGGGATAATTGGGGTTAAATGGAGGAAAAAATTTCCTGGCCTTGACTTATTGTCCCAGACTATTGCCCAGTATCGTAGGCGCTGATGCATTTCACTTCTGAGTTCGGAAAGGGATCAGGTGGTTCTACATCGCTCCAAAGACCAAGAAATTTTTTCCTCCAAATTTTGTTATTCTTTCCAACTAAGCGTACTTGCCCCACCCTTATTCAGGGTGGGGTGATTTTCTAAAATCTACGCTATTATTACGCTATTAGTACAAGTAAGCTAAAACTGTTACCAGTCTTACACATCTTGCCTATCAACCTCCTGATCTCGGAGGGCGTTAAGAGATCTTATCTTAGGGTGGGCTTCCCACTTAGATGCTTTCAGCGGTTATCCCATGGGAATCTAGCTATCCGGCGCTGCGTGTTTTCACACAACCGGCACACCAGGGATTCCCTCACCCCAGTCCTCTCGTACTAGGGGCGACTCCCTTCAAATCTCAAATCGGTTGTCCTGGATAGAGACCGAACTGATTTACATCGTTCTGAACCCAGCTCGCGTACCTTTTTAACGGGCGAACAGCCCGACCATTGGGAGCTTCTACACCCCCTGGATAAGATGAGCCGACATCGAGGTGCCAAACCGCCTCGTCGCTATGGCAATTGACCCACAATTTCTTATGGAATTAGACTATATCTTTATCCTTTTCAGGATAGCAACATATGATAGCTCGTGTATTTTTAGAGATTGAGCTATCTCTCCCGATTTAATCGTGATCAGTCGTTACGGGGATAATTTATAGAGCATACTTGGAATTATGTAAGGTAAAACTAAATCTTTAAGAACTTGCATACTTAATGTACCAATTCTTAAGCGGTATTTACCTTTATCTTTATTAATTTTTGCCACAATTCCAAATTTAGCTTGTAGAAATTTAATTAACCAGAGATTCTCTTCGAGACTAAAACTTTGCGTATTAATACGCAATTGTCTCGAATCGCGTGCCCCATCATCCATGATCCAAATTGCAAACGCAAATGGATCGAAATTACTTTCCAAGAAATTTCTTGGAACAATCTTTTTCTTTCCTAAATAAAATATTTCTCTTAAATTAGTAAGATATGGATGAGAAACAGTTCTGAAATAATAAGAATTTCCACTTTGGCGAGGTTGAGAATTAACGAAAGACTTTAATACAATGTATTTAAAATCAACGTATTCTTTCTGGGATATACCGTGATGAATCCGAAGAGAATATCCCCTCGTAGTTCTATCAAGATATCCATCGCCTAAAAGCGTCCCAAGCATTAAGCTTAGGTGCTTCTTTGAAAAACTTATTTTTCTTGCTTCTCTGGCCAATCGTGTTTCCACAACAAATTATCTTCCCTCGGTATTACCCTTGACTATAAATTATATGAAAATAATTCGAAAGTCAATTGGGCTTCACCGATATTAGTTACTTCGTTCTACCCGATATTGCTATCGGGAGGCGCCAAAATTGACGCTTGGAGGCGATCAGCCTGTTATCCCCGGGGTAGCTTTTATCCGTTAAGCTGTAG
>JACQKO010000005.1 GCA_016204525.1 Candidatus Levyibacteriota bacterium
CCCGGCCCATTATAGTTTACTTCTATCCCCCGCCCTTGAGCATAAGCTAAACAGACTCTTTGGTTGTATGGTTCACTGCAAAAAGCCTGGCAATCTTTTTCTGATTTACATCCTCCCGGCCCAGTTCCACCATATTTTCTGGCCGCCTCTGCCTCCTCGGCAGTGATAAATCCTGCAGTTAGGGCCATATCAAGACACTCCTCTGAATGACTGGAATCAGCACAATAAGCTTCGCATTCTCCTTTTGTCCTGCATCCACCGGCACTCTTGCCCTGTTTGATCATATCAACAAATTTTTGAGCCTCTGGGCTTAAAATAAAAGGTATACCAATATCCTGCTGCCACTTGGCACACTCTTGCCAATTCCCTTCCAAGGAACAATATATCTTACACTCATCTTCGCCTCTGCAATCTCCCGGAGGTTTAGCCCCTTTTTTCATCGCTTCTGCAACTTTGCGCCCATCAGTTAATTCTTCTTTGGTGGCAAAATTGTTATCCTGGGCAAAATCAATACACTGGTCTAAATGAGCATAATCATTGCAAAAAATTTCTACCGAACAACCCTCGTTAGTCCTGCACCAACCAGGACCACCGGCAATTGCCAGTTTGGTAAATCTCTCTGATCTATCAAGCTCTGCTTTAGTTAATAGGTTGTATTTCTTGGCAAAAGGAAAACAAGGCGACATTTTATTTTCCGGTTTGTCACAAAAAGCCCGACACTCTGCTTCGTTTTTACAGCCACCGAGTTCTGCCACCGGGAACGTGATGTCTTTTTCAGAAAGGGCCAGAACCTGTGAGGCAAAAAGGCTGGCAACCAAAACAGTCAAAATAGCAAGTATTGTCTTCATTATTTTGAGATCCTATCAAATGGGTTGGGATAGATGTTCTTAAAAGGATTGGCCTTGATAGTAAATGAGTAGGTTTCGGGAATTTCACCTTTGATGGGGTTTTGGACCCCTTTGTAAATCTGGCTACCGAGTGTGGAAGTAGTGGTGCTACCTCTCCACCACCAAAACCCCACCCCTCCCACAATCACTATCACTATAATCAGTAGAACTATGAAATGGATTTGAGCAATACCTTTTTGGTGCATTTGTCTAATTATTGTCATAAAATTAGAAAACTGCAAGTCCCTATCCTGGATCAGTACTTTTGAGGTTTCTATGAAGAATTGACTTTTTCAAGATAAAGGATTTAAATATTACTTGTTTTCTTTGGGAGTGCTAACTCCAAGGTTAGAGAGAGATGAGGTGGAAATATGGCTAATCTTCAGAAAAAAAGTCTAAACCAACCAGATGAAACTCAGACGCCTGAAAAGCTGAAGGTTGAGATTGTTACAATTGATGGTTTAAAAGTTCAGCGAATAACAGCAGAACCCGGATGGCAATGGTCGAAAAACTTAAAGCCGGTCGTTGGAGGCGAGAGCTGTCAGAAGCATCATCTCATTTATGTGCTTTCTGGCAAGTTAAATACCAGGATGGATGATGGAAAAGAAGAAGCATTTGGCCCAGGTGAGGTAGGCGTAGTGCCTCCAGGACATGATGGATGGAATGCCGGGAATGAACCGGTAGTTTGGCTTGAAATTCCGCACTAAATAAATTGCTTTCTTGCCCCTCGTAGCCTTGCACGAAGCGGGGTGGTATAATTGCCTCATGAAGACTAATAAATTTAATTGGAAGAAATATATAGATGAAGCACTGGCTGCAACGGATTATTGTAGTATTGCGACCGTCGACAAGAATGGAGTTTGGTCGAATCCCGCATATTTTGCATGGGATCATAAATACAATCTCTATTTTATTTCCCAAATGAAATCTCGCCATATGCAAAATATAAAAGCAGATAATCGTACATCTGTTTCTATTTACAAAACAGAACAAAAGGATGACGTACTGGGTATTCAGTTAGAGGGGGCTGCTAAGATTCTTTCAGAAAAAGATTCTAAAGAAGAGATACAACATGCTTTTGAAACATATTACGGGAGAGCAGGTCGCGGTCCTGATGTTCAAGGATATATAAATAATCCAATCTGGCTTTATGTAAAAATTACACCATTGCGAATTTATTATTTCGACACCCGTTTTTTTGATGAAGAAAGAAAGGAAGTTCCGCTTCGCGATTTAACAAAATAGCAACCTTCTTGCAAACAAATTGCTTCGGGTGTACCATGCTCCCAATATGACTGGTGTATTGACAAAGTATGTACGCATTGTATAATATATAGGTGAAATATAAATTTGATTATTCTTTAGAGAAGAATCAAATTTTAATAAGGGAGAGGGGTGTTGGGTTTGAAGATATAATAGATGCGATTGAATCTGGGGGTTTAATTGAAAATAAAAAACACCCAAATCAAAAAAGGTATCAAGGACAAAAACTGTTTATTGTAAAAATAGATGCTTATATTTATGTTGTGCCTTACATTTTTGATCGCAAAAGACAAGTATATTTCTTAAAAACTCTTTATCCAAATAGAAAACTAACAAAACAATATTTTAAAACTTATGAAAAAGAAAAAATTTGATCCATTTAAAAATTTAGTACTCGATGAGCATGAGCAAGAAATAGAAGACTCTTTAGAAAGAGGCGAATGGGTTAGTGATCCGAATTTTAAGGAAAATAAAAAGATGTTTGAGGAGGCGGCAAGACGCCATATTGAGCTTAGGAATAGCAAGAGTATAACTTTGAGAATTAAGAATATGGATCTGATAAAGCTGAAAGCAAAAGCAGCCAGAAATAATATTCCCTACCAAACTTTAATAAACCTACTTATTAACAGCTATAACGAGGGGAAAACAAAAATTAGCTTGTAAATAAATTGCATTTCTTTTATCATGCTCCCGCAAATTTTACTCTACCCTTAGATATTTAATTGTTGGCTTAATTAA
>JACQKO010000067.1 GCA_016204525.1 Candidatus Levyibacteriota bacterium
CAAAAAGGCCGTATATGGCAATTAAAATTATTAAGATAATTCTAAAAAGAACATCTTGATTTGAAAAGATATTTAGAAAGAAATTTATTATTTCCATAAAGAGATCATTTCAAGACTTTTTTTCCTATCATATCTGCGATTATTCTAACAATTTGAGCAGGTTCTGGCGCTCTGTCGAATTCAAAATTTGCTTGCGTTGCAGCGGTTTGTATCAATACGTCTCCATAATTAAATACTGATCTTATAGCTCCTACTTGAGAATAAGAAACATCTTCAATAAGATTAAGTTTTGTCTCACTGGCGTGCTTAAAAAGAATTCCTGAAACATCAAGGTCTATTATTCTCTTATTTGTTACAAGACCAACATTGAAATACCAAATAGTGAATTCAACAAGGATAAAGCCAAAAACTATTAAATAATAAAAAAGGGTGGCAATTACTTGAGTCGTTCGTGATATTTGAAAAAAAGGAGTGAATAAATCGTTAAAAAGAAAAATTAGCGGAGGAATAGAAATTAATATTAGAGCGGTAACAATCCAAGGGACGTTGGCTATTAGGTCGCGTCTTACGAGAAGTTTTATTTCCTCATCAGGCTCCTGATTTTCAAATACAACATTATCAGGATTAACCTCTAAAGAAGAGTAGAAATGCATGGAATTTTTATGGCTTGGTTGATTGGGAGACTTGGAGGGGTTTAATATAAATTCTCCGCTAAGATTATTTTCCTCTGGCATAACGAGCCCTTCTCCAACGCTTCGGGCAAGCCTATTATAGCATTATTGTTTTTCAGTGTTGTAGAGCGGACCAACAATTTGGATATTCGCAGGGGCCCTGAGATTAAACCAGTTTTTGAATTCATCACCTGAGAAACTTTGTGAGCCTGCATCACCTGATACATTGACGGAAGTAGTTCGGCCGCCGGAGAAATCAACGTCAATTGATACATTCGAGACATTATTAAAAGGAGTGATGCCGCGATTTTGAAGCTCCTGTCGGACGCGAGATTCGTCCCACGTGTCTGTTCCTGCCGGGTTTGGTTTATCAGTTTGATAGATATGTTCTCCTATTGATGAATCTGCCTTTGCAAGTAGAATTACGTTGACAATGTCAGCAACTTCTGATGTCTTAAGCCAGGCAGTTTTGTTATATGATGCACGCGAACCCCAATCGCAGTAAAACCATGGCGATTCACGGTCATAAGCATTCGATTGTAGCTCGGAAAAACTTCCGGCCGCGCCGCTCGTTGTATCTGTTGCGTGTTTTGTCCAAGAAGTAGCGCTCCACCCCGGAAGTTCGGAAGTAGAAAGAATATATCCACCATGTGTGGATGAATACCAAGCTTTGATTGGCGTCCCGCCTTGCACCATGACCCAGCCGCGTGTTGCATTAACAGCCTCTTCCCATGCGCCCCCTTTAGGCCCAGGTTGAAAAACCTGGCAGGACTGAGTGGTGCAAATTGATCCTGCGCCATTGTTCGTATACGCTAAAGCATAAGAGCGGGCAGCCACAGCTTGGGCCTTCAAAGCCTCCATTGCAAAGTTTGAAGGCATCTCATAAATTCTCTTAACATACTCCTCAATATTGTAAGAACCATATCCGTCAACATTAATGTTTATATCTGTCGAAAAATCTTTTTTAAGTTCGTAGCTTGTATAATAGGCTTCAAGAATTTGCTCGACAGATTGTCCCGCGCGAGCCCTGCCATCAGCACCATATTGATTTAAGCCGGTCCTATTTGGGACTCCATACGTAAAGAAAGCAATTCTTGGCGAAAATCCCGGATCTTTTCCACGATCATCGGTGCATCCTGCAAGTGCCGTAGCGGCTGATCTTGGTATGTTTAATGCCGCGAGTCTTTGGCCTAAGATTTCTTTTTGGCGAGCGGACAACTTTGCGATTTCGGATGATAAAGAGGCTTGATAATCTTTTGCTCCTTTTACAACTTTTTCAATCTCTCCCTTTTCCTGTGCTAGCTTTTCTTTAATGCCAGCAAGTTTTGCCTCTTCTTCCTCAAGCTTAGCTTTTCGTTCCTCAAGACCCACAATCTTCAATGCTATTTGAGTAATGGCGTCTTTATCCCGATCAGCATCTCTTTTTTGATAGATAATTATTCGAGTCACTTGCGCTGCATCCGCTTGAGAAATAAAAACTAAAAGAGGCGAGAGAAAATAACTTTTTATATAATAATCGCGGACTGTTTTGTTGAAAATATTTTTATTTTTTTCAAGATCCCGATATCCCTGATCTATTATTTTTTTCTTCTCGGCCAAATCGCGCTCGACAAATGCGACTCTGTCCTCGATCCCCTTAAGTTGTTTTTGGAGACTATTAAGTTGAGATTCAAGCGGCGCGGTTGCTTTTTGAGAGGCTGAGAGCGCCGATTGTAATTCGGTCAATTTTTTATTGATGTCATCCAATTCGTCTGAAAATACTTGTGGGACTACAAAAAGTCTAAAAACGAACAAAACACCCACGAGGAAGAAAAAGAGAACTTTTCTCATCGGAGATTCTATTATAACAAATCAAGTCCGGCAGGTTACTCTGAGCCAGCAACGCAGATCGAGAGGTATGCGCGAGGTTGTGGGCATGCTTGGATTCGAACCAAGGACATCTAACTTATAAGGTTAGCGCTACTACCGCTGAGCTACATGCCCGGATTTCGAACCTTATTATATCAAGATTGGGGCTAAACTTGAAGCTTTGATCTGTGGGAATCGGCTATAAATCCGTGGGAATCAAAGTAGTCCGTATGTTATATCGAGCCGCCGGGGCCAAGGTTGCCTTCCGGACCTTTCTCAACTCTCGCTTTTATATCCCCCAAAACCTCATAGAGCCTTGATCTTTTTGCTATCTCTGCCTCAATTAATTCGCGAGGCTTGCCGAATTTGAGCCTCGATAGTTCTCGAATCAATTCTGCCACTCTTGGATTTTCAAGTTTCTTTTCCTCGGCAAGATTTCTTGTCAAGTCAAGTGAGAATGGAGTTGTGGGTTCGGCGTCAATTAGAGTTTTTACATATGCATGGAATCGCTCAACATTAATTAAGTCTGCTTCATTAAACACCGGCTGAAATTCGTGCTGGAGATAATTTGCATCAGAAACTCCAACCCGGAATGAAATTATTGTTCCGACATTTCCAAAAATTGCGTTTTTAACGTCCTCTTCAATCTGTCCAATAAACTGGTTCGCGACAGTTAAGTTGAGTCGATATTTTCGGGCTTCAGATAATATCTGCCCAAAGTCGGGGGTGGCAAAATTTTGAAACTCATCTACGTAAAGATAAAAATCTCGTCTCTGGTCTTGGGGAATATCTTGTCTTGACATTGCGGCCGCAAGGATTTTAGGAACAAGAATTAATCCTAAGAAACTTGAATTATCTTCGCCGATCTTCCCCTTGGCAAGAGAGATTAAAAGAATTTTCCCCTGATCCATTACTTCACGAAATGAGAACGCACTTCTTCCTTGGCCAATAATATTTCTCATCATGCGGTTTGTGACAAAACGGCCAAATTTTGAAACTATGTAATCAAGAACTTCAGACTTGTGAAAATCTGAAGTCTGGGCAATCTGGTCAGTCCAGTAGCGGCGCACTATTGGGTCTTGAACTTTTGGCAATAGCTCTTGAACAAAGGAGGAATCGGTTAAAACTCGGACTACTTCAACAAAAGTATTGCCGGGCTCAGACATTACGGTTAACATTGCGTTTCTAATTGCGTGTTCAAATCGCGGCCCTATAATTCCGGTTTTATTCGGATCATAAAGCTTATACATAAGCCCAATGATTGAAGTTACTATTAAATCTTTTTGTTCCTCGGTCTGAACGTCCAACATGTTTAGTCCCATTGGGCGTTGGGTATCCGAGGGATCAAACAGAATGACGTCTTCTGCGCGGTCCGCCGGAATAAGAGGGAGTAACATGTCTATTGTATCGTGCGGATCAATGAAGCAAACCCCATATCCTGCGCGAATATCTTGCAAGATCATATCCTTTAAGAATTCCGATTTTCCCACGCCTGTCTTACCTATAATATACATGTGCCTGCGTCTATCGTCATCCCCAATATATACAGGTCGAGAAATCCCACGATAAATGCTTTTACCTATATATAAACCCTTACTTGGAATATTTGCAGGAGCCGGCGCAACCCTGGCGCCAAGCCAATGAATAGACGGCGTCTCAACCGTTTTATTTGGGAAATGAAAAATTGTTGCCAGCTCCTCAGTTGTTAAAACGCCTGGATTGTTTGGAAGAAGTGGGAGTTGGCGATAGATAAAATCAACTATCGCCATTCCCTTGAAGAATCTTTGTTTTATTTTGTCAAAAGAATTGAAAGAAGAAAATTGTGAAAATGAGCCAACAATATTTGCAAGATGAGCATCTGCCGATTCTTTAGTTTGCGAAACAGAGAGCATTCTTATATGTGTCTCAAATCCTGGTTTTATAATCTTTTGCTCAATTGCCTCAAGCTCCTTTTGGTCAACCGAATATTTTGCAGTCTCAGGATTTGCCTCTGCCTTTTTTGTACTTGTAATATATGAGCGGCCCCTCTTTTTCCAAGTATCGCTAGTTGAAGTAATTAAAATTTGAAGAGCCGCCGCCTCTCCTTCCTGCATTTTTCCTAATGTGCTTGTGATTGATGAGAGAGGGTCAACCGCAAGATCTTTATAGGTTTTTATTGGAAGATAGTGCGCTTTCGAAAGTCTTAATTGAGCGTATGCAATTTTTCCCGGAATCTCAAAGAGATTGTATTCGTCGACCTCCAAAATTTGGGCATCTGGATAACTTCCGTGAATTTGCTTTTCGACCATATCCCGCAATTTGTTAGGAACCCCCACATAAAATCTAATATCCTGGGGTTTTGCGACTATTTCAAAAGAGATTACGTCAGGAGCCTTAAGAAATCCAAAAACGCCTTTCGTGCCTTTTATTGAGGTAAGACTAGAAAACAATTGTTCGGCAGCGTCAATTTTTATTTCATTTTCTCGCGGCAAAGAAACCTCAAGGAGAGTTGTGTCGAGTGCCTTATCATGTCTTTCGCGGGATTTGCGCCAAAAGGACGCTGCCAAGAAGATTCCAGCAAGACACGCAATAATTATAGATGCCAGTAAGAAGGATAAAAGAAATATAAAAGCCAGATTAATAATGGCTTGGGAGAATGAATCAAGCTGCACGTTTTAGTCTCCTTTCTTCCTGTTTTCTCTTAAATAGTAAATTCCACCTTGAGGGATCATCAAGCTTTCCTATATCGTTCGGCGTCTGAGGAGCCACCGTTGTACCACGTTCTACCTCAAACTGTGCGGAGTCGAGAACTTGAGGTTCTGTTAAAACTTGAGTCAGTTCTCCTGTTGTTTTTACACCATGAGCTGAAAGCTCAGAATGGATTCTTCCCAAATGCTCCATATCATGAACTGTTTCTACATGAGGCGAGACATCAGGATGAACAGAGGGCATTACAGCCTCTCCCGCAGGTTTTACAATTTCTTTTGCACTATCTTGCATGGATACATGATAGCACAAGCGTGCGCCGTCGGCAACCAAATCAGCCTCGCAAAAAAGTAACAAGAGAGTAACAGAATCCATGAGCTTGCGGCTTGAAGCCTAGTTGCTTGCCCGCCTCTGGAAGGACTACGTTGGAACCTATTATGCCACCAAGTTAAGCTGGTCAAACACGACCATATTTTTGGGCGCTCCTTGAGCTTCAACTTGGTCGAGTAGTTCTTTAATATTCTCTGCTACAGCGATGCGTTCCTCTCTGTATACAGCAACCCACTTAGAGCCTAATTCATCTACCCACGCGTTCATGTTCTCGTGAAGAAAATGCAAATCCCGACCGAATTGTTCTTCTTGCGGTGTCGCACGCCTTATTCTCATAAAGGGTTCTCTTGCTACTCTAGAACTATCAAATTCTTGTTTAGTCATGTACGAAATGATACCACCAAATTTTTTAAAAGGCAAATTGTGGCGGAGGGTGTGGGAGTCGAACCCACTGGACCCTTGCGGGTCATGGTTTAGCAAACCATCCTCGTTACCGTCTGAGTCACCCTCCAAAATTAAAATGTGGCGGAGGGTACAGGATTCGAACCTGTGAAGGGATTGCTCCCTCGAGTTTTCAAGACTCGTGCAATTGGCCGCTATGCGAACCCTCCATTTGGCTTCAATATTATATCTGATAACACCCAATCCAACAAGCAGAGTAGACTAGGGCTTTATAATTCTTGAGGCAAGGAGAACAAGGATTATTCCGGAGGCATTAAGAATAAAAGAGAGGATCAGGAAAGTTCCGCTTTTCATTTTTGATATTCCCATAAGAGTAACTCCGAACTCGTCAGGCAAAGGTGATGCAATAACTATTGCCCCAAAAACCGGGAAAACCCAGTGAAAATATTTTGTGTGAAGTATTTTTTGCAAGTTATGGTTGTGATCCAGACTGTCATAGATCGGTTTGACTTCATTAATAAGTCTATCCCTAACAAATCGGAAGAGCAAAAAATCACCTAGCACGCCTCCGGCCCCGGCAATTATTCCTAACAAAAGAATGTTTAATTTTTCAGCCAAAACAAGTAGGGTCACTATTCCCGTAGCGACGCCTAGAGTTGAAACAAAAGCAATTCCGGCAAAAAATCCTCCTATATAACCATAGCTTCCAAGATTTAGCAAGAAATTATGAAAAGGTTCGTATCTACCCAAAAAGAAGGCAAAAATCAATGAGACAAAAAGAAAAGTGAGATTTTTATACTTCCAGGATTTCCAATAGCGCATTAAATAAGTATATCAAAATAAGAACACGATTATGGCAAACTAAGAAGCTTTATCATTGGAATGTCGGGAGTTCAAGTGAGAATAAAGCCTCTAGGAAAATAAAAGTAAGAACAACCGTGGCTATAATAGAAATAATAGTGTTTGTTTTAAGCGCCGCCTTTAAAAGTCTTGGTAATCCAAATCCCAATTTCCTGCTTACCGCGCCTACACGCTGCGCATATAAGAAATTATAAGTTGCAAGAAATATAGCGAAAAATAAAAATAAGCTATAAAGCACTATGGTTATGTATTCCATGACATATTCCCTTCCCGAATTCTTGCTGGCCTTATTGTCTCAGCGTATCGCCATTTTTTAGGGTTTCCCTTGCTTTTGATATACCATGCTCCCTCGCCATCCCCGTCTTCTTCAGGAGCGAGATCGTTTTGTACCATCGGCATAGGACAGAGAGCACTCTCAAGATGTGTTTCTATTTTCTTGGGGTCGGGGACGTTTTCAAAAACGAATTCTTCCTGATGGGTCGGTCTGTCAAACGTAACAATAACATCCCCAATGTCTAAGAACTCGTTTATGGCTCCTCCTACTTTTGAATCAATTTCCGTACATTTAACCTGATCAAGAAGGACTTCGTTCACCTCACGGGAGGAGAGAGGCCTATATGAAACCTCAATAATTTTTCTGTTAGTCGCAATGTAGAAGCTAAAATACCAATCTATTATTGATCTTATTATTATAGTTGATATAAATATCAAAACTACCAGAATTCCCGAGATTAATAATTATAAGTAAGAAGAAACAAGAGGTAATAGGAGGACTGAAGCTATGAGTGAGATAACACCAAAAATTAAGGCTGCTGAAACAGGTAGGATGAAGACCAAAGGATGTTTTCTTTGAACCAATAGGAGTTCTTCGCCCGGTAGGGTGACAAATCTTGAACGGACAGCGCGGATAAAGCGGTTTTCTCCGTTGTGCATAATTTACCTCCTTTATGACAAAGAGCTATTAAATTATTATCGTCTGTTGCCTCATCCATATGTTTTGAATAATTGCTCCCTCTTTATACTCTATAAAAACTACTCGGTCAGCGACATATGTTACCAAAAAATTGTAAGATTGCTTACATTTTAGGCATGTGGTATAATCGGGGTGCATAAAGCAAAAGCTTATGACTCTTGAGGAATTTTTTTCAAAATTCAGGCTGCTTCACTATAAAAAGCACGAAGTTATTATCCGGCCTGGTGACGATCCTCCGGGAGTGTTCTTCCTCTCCCGCGGCTACGTAAAAGTTTACACTCTCTCCGAATCCGGTCAAGAGTTAAGTCTCATAATTTTTAAACCCGGTGACTTTTTCCCCCTGATTTGGGCGTTCAATGACGTTCCTCTTAATCAGTATTGTGAAGCTATGGCGTCTATTGAAGTTTATCGCAGCTCAAAAGATGAATTCAAAAAATTTTTACAAAGCAATCCCGAGGTATTATGGGAAGTCACGAGCAAAGTATTAGTTCGACTTCGCGGAATTCTTGAGAGAATGGAATATATGGTTTTTGGCAACGCACATCAAAAGGTATCATCAATTCTTGTAATATGTGCCGAAAGATTTGGAGTTAAAAGAGATGGGGAAATTTTGATAAGAGTTCCCCTAACACACCGAGACATAGCAAGCCTGATAGGCTTAACACGTGAAACAACAAGTGTCGAATTAAAGAAACTTGATAAGATGAAAATTATTTCTAAAAAGGGAGGATTTTTCCGCATTAAAAAACTTGAGAAGCTCAAAGAAGAAGCGCAGTGGTACAAATACGAATAGAGCGTTGACAAGTGTTAAATAATTTGTTATTTTGGCAGTCCTTCTGCCCAGCGTAATTATGCCATCTTTTAGAAGCCCAGAAGGAGATCCGCGACAAAGAAGGGGGCAGGAACCCCAACGCCCTCAGATTGGCACTGAGTTTGATTTTGGAGGAGTGAAAGAAAGAGTTGTAACAAGAGATGATTTTCCCCTCCCAAGAGCAAGACAGACTTTAAGAGACGAAACAATAGCAGTTATTGGCTATGGAGTACAGGGGCCGGCACAGGGTTTAAACCTTCGCGACAATGGTTTCAGAGTAATAGTCGGGCAGAGAGAAGGGATAACCTATGATAAGGCAGTTGAAGATGGATGGGTTCCTGGAGTCAATCTATTCTCAATCGAAGAAGCTGTAAAGCGCGCAACGCAGCCTCAGGAAAGAAGATTGATCCCCGGTCAAGTGCAATATCTACTCTCTGATGCCGGGCAAAAAGACCAATGGCCGCAAATTTTACCTCTGCTTAGACCCGGTACTAATTTTTACTTCTCCCACGGGCTTTCTTATACTTTTAGGGACCAATCAGGAGTTGTGCCTCCAGATGGCAACGATGTTACAATGGTTGCTCCAAAAGGACCGGGTAGAAGCCTCCGGGCGCATTTCCTGGAAGGACGCGGAATAAATTCAAGCTATGCCGTTGGACAAGATGCAACAGGCCGAGCGCTTGAGAGAGCCCTTGCAACCGGTATGGCCATTGGGTCCGGATTTTTGTTTGAAACCACTTTTGAGGATGAAGTATTTTCTGATTTAACCGGAGAACGGGGTGTTTTATTGGGAGCTGTTTATGGGCTTTGGCAGGGCGCCTATAATGTTTTGCGTCGGCAAAATAATTTATCACCTGACGATGCGGCGCTTCATACAGTTGAGATTTCTACTCAAACAATATCGAAAATTATCGGAGAAAAAGGCGGGGACGGCTTGTTAAGAGATTTGCCGCCTAATTTAGTTCCTTACTTTTTAGGCGGGTTTAGAAGTGCCTATGAGCGCAGCAGACCTGTTTTTGTAGATCTATATGAAAAAGTCGAATCGGGGGTTGAGGCGAGAAGAGTGCTTGAAGCAAATAGCAAGCTTGATTACAGGGAAACATTAAACGGGGAACTTGCAGAAATACGCGATTCGGAATTTGGGCGTGCTGCAACAATCGTAAGACAGAGACGAGACAGCGGACCTACTGTTCCAGAAGGCATTGAAAACAGATTCGATGCTCTTATGGCCGGCGCACTTGTTGGGATAATGCACGTGCAGTATGAGCTTTTTAGAGAAAAAGGACACAAGCCAAGTGAGGCATTTAATGAAACGGTTGAAGAGGCAACTCAGAGTCTATACCCCCTAGTAGATAGAAACGGAATTGACTGGATGTATGCCAATTGTTCAACAACTGCGCAGCGCGGCGCGCTTGACTGGAACGGCCGCTTTAGAGATGTGCTTGAGAGAGGGTTTGTCGACGCATATCAGCAAGAGCACGTTATATCTCAAAGTCTCCTGAGTCATATTCAGGATTCTGAGATGTGGAGAGCAGGTAAAACTGTACGAGATCTCAGGCCTGAGAATCAACGCCTTGTTGATTAATTTCTTCAATTTCTTCATATCCTGTAAAGCCGGGGACCATCCTTGAAGTAAAAAATAACGGCCGAGGACCATTATTTATAACACCAAAAACTTCATAAGGCTTAATGGTAATAACTAAAAGTTCGCTTGAAATTTTTTCAGAACCGTCTGCGCGTAAAATTTCAAAATCTCCCGGTTCGTAGGAAGTTACTTGTTCCCGCCATTCGGGTTCCCTTTTGTGGATGTGTCTTGGAATTTGAGAATTCGGATTTACTTTTAACGCAAAGACGGAGAGAAGGGGCATATCAGGATTCTCGGGATTAATTTCCTCATCCAGCTTAAAAACAAATACTCCTGGATAAGGAGTTTCCTCCCAGAAAAGCGCTTCCCAATCAGGAGTCCCAACCGTTTCACGCGCCATACGCAGCGAAGTATACTACTTCCTCGCTACGACCACAACATTATTCGCCCCCCACCTATGATGTTTTGTTATACTAAAAACATGGAACCAACAACCCAAGAAAACATAACGAATACACCCAACATTCAACCTCAGTTTCAAACGCCTCCTCAGCCCAGAAAGCCAGCCTTTAATAAACGAACAGCTATTCTTGCCTCGACAGTAATTATTGCGCTTGTCATAATTGTCGGAATTATAGGTTATATTTTTAAGGATTATCTTTTTCTTTTGGGCGTTGAACGAAAGGATCCGACTCCTACAGCTTTCTTGCAAGATACCAAAAAGACTTACGCAAATGACTATTGGGGTTTTTCTGTAAAATATCCAAAGAATTGGTTTTTCAATGAAGGACAAAGTGGACAATATTATTCTTTTGCGTCATACAATCAAGAAGATTATCCGGTCGGATATATTCCAAACAAACAAAATTTAAATATGATAGTTAGAATTCTAAATGAAAGTGCTTATGATAGATATGCATCTCCAACGGCAAAGATTAGAGAAATAAGCGGACTTGAGGCAATTGAAGTAGAGGAAAGATCCGCATTAGGACCTCGAGATAGAGATATTATAAGGAAATATAATAGTGAAGAAATGCTTAATGATCATTACACTCGAAGTTATTATATAAAACGAAACGGTTACGCTTTTGCCATAATCGCTGATCGCGCCGATTCCGCATTGATTTCTAATTTTGATGAATTCGTAAGCGATTTCCAATTTACAAAAACGAGGGAATATATGAGTGAAACGGGGAATCCTCCCAAAGGGAAGTTTTATTCGCAAGATGTGAAGCTCGGATACATTTTTGAATATCCTGGCAACTTCACCGTTAAAGGCGATTCATATGCTGCGTTTTTTTATCCCCCTACGACTGAAATGAATCCACTTTTCGCTCCGTATATCAAAGTAGAACCTATAGACAATATCTATAATGATTCAGAACTTTTTGAAGAAAATATCATTCAAGTTGCCTCAGGCTTCTGCGATGCGAGTGGACCAACAGGTTCCACATACTGTCCTAAAGAAAGCATAGCTTTGAAAAAGTTTATGAATAAATATAATGCTGAAGGATACGAAGTCCAACGCATAAGAGTAAATGAATCTTATCTTGGTTCAAAATCTAAAACTAAACAAAATGAAACTCTATTTGTATATAAGTTGGATACGCCTGACAATTTTATGATTATGTTTACAGCAAGTGAACCAGAGATTAATAATGAACTGAAAGAAATCGCGGAAACCTTTAAGTATCTACCCATTAAAGAATAATTTTTATATCTTCACTGCCTTAATCACCACATTATTCGCCCCCCACCTTTTTAGCAACAATAACAATATTATTGGGTTTCCACCTTCCTGGGAACAGCTTAGTTAAAATTTTCTTTATTGAATATAGTTTTTTAAATGCGAAAAAGTATCTTTTTTCCAGTACTTTAAATCCTGAAAGTTTTAATTCAGCAACAATTATAGGTTCTGTATATTCTCTTACATGAGAGCTAGGGTTTTCTTTCATTAATCTTAAGTTTTCATTTAATGGCGTAGACAGAATGAATATGCCTGCTGGCTTTAAAAGACTACGAATGTCTTTGTAAAATCTAAAGATTTTTCGTGGAGACACGTGCTCAATTAATTCTATTGCAACAATTGCATCAAAATAACCTTTTTTATAGTAATTTTTAATTTTTAAGACATCACAATTTTTAAATTTGCCCTTGAATTTTTCCTTCAACCTAATAATCGCTTTTTCCGAAATATCTATTCCATAAAGCTCATAATTTCCCCCAATTTCTTGCAGTCTTTGCTCAAGATAGCCTTGTCCGATTCCTAAATCTAAAATTTTCGAATTTTCCTTAGGAAGAAATTCTATAATAATATTTATTTTATCCTTTGTCATCCCATCCAAGTCTTTGAATTTTGTGAGAGTCTTAAATTTTGTATTCCAAAAACGACTTGAATTATTGGCTTTTATTTCTGGATGTTCATCGGAATAAGTTTTTCTAAAATCA
>JACQKO010000069.1 GCA_016204525.1 Candidatus Levyibacteriota bacterium
GTCGGACCGACCTCGCGTAGCGGGGAGGGAGACCGGCTGCGAGCGGAGCGAGACAGCGGTGGGTGCCGATATGGGGTAAAAAATACTATGCACGATCTTCTTTCGCACATGATTTCCGGAATTATTGGTAGGGAATGCGAGATTTCCGAGGAAAACTCCGATGGATTTATTGTGTTTAAAGTTAAGGTGCCCAAGGAAGATATTGGAATAATAATCGGCCGAGCAGGCAAGACTATTAACGCTATAAAAAATGTCCTTAAAATAAATGCTATCCGCGAGGGTGTTCGTGTAGACGTGCAGATAGAAGAAGTGTAAATGCGAATATCATACGAATTTAAATACTGCGAATCTATGCGAATTATTCGCATGCATTAGCACTAATTAGATTCGTATATTATTAGCATAATACGTAGGCCGATGAAGATCTCAATTATTACTTTGTTTCCGCAGATTTTTCGTGAAACCTTCTCCGTTTCAATAATAAAAAGGGCGCAAGATAAAAATAAGCTTAAGATTAATTTTGTTGATCTTCGGGAATTCGGAATAGGTAAGCACAAAATGGTAGATGATAAACCATATGGTGGTGGAGCAGGCATGGTCCTTCGTGTAGATGTTTTGGAAAAGGCAATCTCTTCTGTCAGGACAAAAAAAAATGAAGCAGTAATACTACTTGATCCAAAAGGACAAAGATATGATCAGAATCTTGCCAGCGAACTAAGTCATTTTGATCATTTAGTATTAATCTGCGGGCACTATGAAGGATTTGACGAAAGAGTAAGAAATCTAGTCGATTATGAAATCTCGATTGGAGACTACATACTTTCAGGTGGAGAACCCGCGGCAATCGTGCTTGTAGATTCAATAGTAAGGCTTATTCCGGGTGTGTTGGCAAAAAGCGAAGCAATAATCCTTGAGTCCTTCTCAAAAATAGACGGAAGACCTATTCTTGAATATCCCCAATATACAAGGCCGAGAGTTTTTAGGGGTAAAAAAGTGCCGGACGTTTTGATGTCGGGCAATTTCGCACAAATAGAAAAGTACCGAAGTCAAGAAGCTCAAAAACTGACTCGAAATAGAAGACCAGATATCATTGTTTCCATTCCGCCAGTTGATTTAGAAGATTACGATCCGCTTGAGTAAGCGGGACAACTTTATCTTTTTTGGAAACGAGATTAAGATCTATAGGTTTGTAATAAAAGTTTATTTCAAATGTTCCAAGATTACCAACCGCGTCTATCTGCTTAATTTCAGACAGGGGTAGCGTAGTATCCAATCTTTTCGCAAATTGAATAAGGTTTGACGTATCACTTGATGAAACTTTTGCGACGACCGAAACTTGTGGAACTCCGATGGCCGACGTATCCGCGGGGCTGACTTCTTTTCCGAAAACTCCTCCTATTTTAAGAGAAAATTCATTAAGTTCGGTATTCGATGTACTCGCGGCAGAACTTAGTGCTCCAAAAATTTTCGTGACATCTTTTGACGTAGGCAAGGCGTCGGTTGAAATAGTTAAATCCTCTGATACAGCATCATCGGAGGCTGTTTCTAAAACCTTTATAGAATTACTCAGGGTTTCAAGTTCCTGCCTTTTGCTTTCAATCGCAGCGTTCGTTTGCGATATTGAGGAGAACTGAGGAAGAATTACACGAAACGCAATAAATAAAGAGAGGAGAATTAAAGTCAGTGGCAAAATTTGTTTTTTATACTTTGTATAAATTTGAAAAAGTTCTCGTTTCATATATTGAAATAAAAAGCAAGTATTAATTGATAATTACCAGACCTTGTAAATGATGATGACTCGATTCTCTTCAAATTTAGACTTTCATCTTTGGCAAGCCCTAGAAGCCTCGTCTCAAAAAGGTCGTCAAATGCTAAAAGGCTGGAAGATCCTAGCTCTACGGTAATTACATCATTCTCGGCTTTTATTGCGTTAATGCTAAAAATGTCGGGGATTGTGGCAAGTATCTGTGACGTTCTTGTTTCAAGGCTGTTTCTTTTCGAAATTATGTTTCTTGCGGAATCGACCCGCTCTGTTACAATCAGAATTTTTTGCTTAACCTCTCCGTAGCCGGCAATTCTG
Source organism: Candidatus Levyibacteriota bacterium (assembly GCA_016204525.1). Classification (GTDB taxonomy): domain Bacteria; phylum Patescibacteriota; class Microgenomatia; order Levybacterales; family GWA1-39-11; genus GWA1-39-11. The sequence goes on from JACQKO010000069.1 coordinate 2,081, forward strand.
GTCCTCGCCGAAACAATGTCCTCAGATAAACTTGCCTCTCTCGCTTTAAGAAAAAGTGAATAAAGAATTAGGCCCAACGCAAGCGTAAAAAAAACCCCAAATAAAATAGCTGTGGCTAAAAACATTTTGCTATACATACCTCGCCGCTGTTCTCTTTGGGTTATTAAATTTATATCATTGTTCATAAGAGATTTCTTAATGCGAGACCTACTACTACATTAAAAGAGGGCGCTTGAATAACTAGCTCTCGTGGAACATTTCCCATGCTATATGCCGCAAAGCAGTTACCAAGAACAACCTGCGTGGAGAGGTTATTTGTAAAAAAGACATCAATCCCCGGAAGAAGCGAACTCCCCCCGGACAGCACTACTTGAGATATCACCTCATTAGCATTTTTCTCACGAAAGGACAACATTGTTTTTTTCACATCTCCCACAATAGATTGAAGTATTGGGGCAAGGGCTTTTCCAATCTTTCCTTCAAATGCGTCTTGATTCAAACCATAAGCCTTCTTATACTTCTCTGCTTGCGCTGAATCAATACCAAGGTCTAGGGAAATTGCGCGTGTAATAGCTGTACCTCCAAGAGGCATAGATAGTATTGTTTTTATTATCCCTCGTTTTACAATGCAAATACTTGAAGTGTTGGCTCCGATGTGGAGAATCATATGGGAAGATGTGTTGCTTACAAGTGGCAGCAATGCGCGATGGACAGAAATAACTTCACTCTCAATTGACTCAGGCTTAAGGTTTAGCATTTCCGACAATTTTTCATACTTATTGATAATATTTATGGGAGCTGCGATAATCATCACGTCCATTGTTTTTTTACCTGCCCCGCTCGCCTCACTACCGTCTTGGCGAAGCGGGCCGGCAGGCAGGCCTGCTTCGCCACCAGGCGAGTTGGAGGATTCGGATTTTCCCAGGATTACCCAGTCGGTTTTTACCTGATCAAGAGGGAGCGGGATGTATTGTTCCATCTCAAACTTTAGAGCGGCAGAAAGTTCTTGATCAGATAAAAGCGGCATCTCGATAACTTTTGTATAAACTTGGCTTTCGGGAAGACTAAACGCAACATTCACCGTTTTAAGATTTGCGGAAGATAGCATTTTTCGAGTCACGTCTGCCAGCGCCTCAAGATCAATCAGTGCCTCTGAGAGTATGCCTTTTGGCGTTGAGGGTGATACGGCGATGGACTCAAGATTGAATGCGCTTCCCTCTTTTTTTACAAGAGCACACCTTATAGAAGTAGAGCCAATATCTAGTCCAAATACGCGTGCACTCATTGTGAAATGATGGAATAAGGAAATATTTCAAGCGGCAATTGCGGATGTGACGAGAAATATTGAACTTTACGAATTGTTTCTCCTGACTCACCAATAGATTCTATTATTCTTCCTTGAACCGGAATATTAACGCTTGATGTTACCCCAATCTTAACGGAATTATAGATCGGAATCACTCGTGCAATTATCCCGCTCGTAACAGGTATACTTACACCATGCTGAAAGGTCGTAGCGTCAATTGTTGTTCTGCCGCCTGCATTATCGGCCCCCGGAGTTCTGCCGGAACAGGGGTCAAAAAGGTATTTATTTATTGTTGGATTTGAAATGACTCCTGATAAAACAACCACTTCTAAGCCCGACCGAGTATTATTTCCGCTGCCCGCACTACAACTTTGTTCAATTGTATTAAAATGAATAGAAACAGCACAGGATGATGGGCAGATTTGGTTTGAATAATTAGGATAATCGGATAACCACAAATCGATACCTACATCCTGCTCAACAACCTCATTACCATTAAGTATGAGAGCGTTGCCGGACGGATTATTAACACTAGTCATGTATTGTGCATTATTTCCTAATGATTGCGGATTTGCGGATTCGACCCCTGACTCAAGAGTTTTTTCAATTCCTGCTTCTGCTGCTTGAAAGGCGCGCTGAGATTCTTCGCTTTGCTTTGATATTCTAAGGTTTGTAATTGTTCGAGAAACTACTGAAAGACCAACGGTCAAAGCAACGATCATTGTCAGCACAACCACCAGAAGCATTTGACCTCGTTGGGCCTCCTGTTTTTTCATTTCTATATCTATAATAGAAGAAAACAAGGAAGCCTGTCAAGCGAAGTAAAATACTACCAATACTACAAATGCCACA
>JACQKO010000070.1 GCA_016204525.1 Candidatus Levyibacteriota bacterium
ATATAAAATATTTTATTTTTGCTTTGTATATTTTATTTTTTATATTTAATTTTTGATATGATGAATGTATGTTCAGATTTCTAAGACATCTCTTCATTCCTCACGAGAGAAATAATCACAGGGCAAAAATCATACATAACTCAAGCCTTGCCACAATCCTTTCACTCTTTCTTATTTTAAATTTCGCCTGGTATTCTATTAGTTTAATAAGACCTGACATTTTAGGAGTTTCCTATTCTATCTCAGAGAGCGAATTGCTTAATCTTGTAAATAAAGAAAGGATAGATCATGGTCTTGCGCCGCTTACATTGAATCCTCACTTGTCGGATGCTGCAAGAAGAAAAGCGGCAGATATGCTCGAGAAGAATTATTGGGCGCATTTTGCTCCGGATGGGTTTACTTCTCCCTGGGGATTCATCCGTGCAGCAGGGTATAACTATGTTCATGCAGGGGAGAACTTAGCTCGTGGTTTTACAGATTCCCAGTCTACTGTAAACGCATGGATGAATTCACAAACTCACAGAGACAATCTTTTGGCAGATAAATACAAAGATGTAGGATTCGCTATAGTTCCCGGCACGCTTACGGGAGAAGAGACCGTTTTAATTGTTGAGATGTTTGGATCAACCACATCTCAGACTATTGCCTCTCTGCCACAGGCGGCAATACAGGAAGCCAGTACTCCTTCTTCAAGAGTTGCAGCCGTAGCCCAAGAAGATCTAAATAAACAAGAAGTGCCTTTAGTCGAAGCTAAGGTTGAGACAATCCCTAAGATCGATTCGAGAACTACTTCCAAAGCCGTTTCAACAGTCGGCCTAACATTTCTGGCTTTCGCGTTTATTATGGATCTTGCGATAGTTGAGCGAAGAAAAATACCAAGAATAGTAGGTCATAATCTTGATCATATAATGTTGATAATTGGTTTCTTATTGTTTATTGTCTTGCAAAAGGGAGGGCATATACTATGATTTTACAAAGAATTCCACACCAACTGTACTATTTACTAGAACTATTAGCCTTGATTTTGGGCTTTTTCTTAGTTGTCTTACTTTCTCCGAACTTTACGCTTCAGTTGTTAGCAATGGGGGCAATGTTATCTTTATACACAATTATTGGAATAGTACACCATAGGCTTCATCATGTGCTCAAAAGCAAAGTTGTGATAGAATATATACTTGTCAGCGCAGTTATATTTTCTGCCTTTTTATTTTTAAACGTAAGCAAATTCTGAAATCTTATGAAGGGAGTAATTCTTGCAGGAGGGCTGGCGATACGGCTTCGACCGCTAACTTGGGTAACTAACAAACATCTGCTTCCCGTATATAACAAGCCCATGATTTACTATCCTCTTGAGGCAATGGCGAAAGCAGAAATAAAAGAGGTTCTTATAACAAGTTCCCCAGATCATTCAGGCGATTTCGAGACTCTTCTTAAAAGCGGTGAAGAATTCGGGATACAGTTATTTTACGCTATTCAGGAGAATCCTAGAGGGGGAATTGCCGAGGCTATAATGCTGGCAGAAGACTTTGCCAAAGGTGAAAAAATTCTTGTAATTCTTGGGGATAATATTTTCAATTTCGATCTCAAAAAAGCAAGAGATAAATTCGAGAAAATGGGCCGAGGGGCAATGGTGTTTGGTGTCCGTATGCCGACAGAATCAAAACAGTATGGGGTTATTGAAATAAATGCGGGGAACAAGGTATTGTCAATCGAAGAGAAGCCTGAAAAGCCAAAATCCGATATAGCCCAGACAGGAATATATATGTACGATGAGACAGTATTCGATAAAATAAAAAATCTCTCGCCATCCGCTCGCGGGGAACTTGAAGTAACAGATTTAAACAATATATATGTTAAGGAAGGGACTGTATCTTGTGAATTGATTGACTGGTGGATAGACGCAGGAACCTCTCATGATGAATTACTCCGCGCAAACAATTTAGTAGCAGAAAAAGTCCGTGCAGGAGAACTCTAATTTTTAATGGCAAAAATAATTTCCCAAAAGAGTTTGTTCAAAAATAATTATATCGACCTTATTGAAAACAAGATTGATTTTGGAAACAACATTATAAAAACTCATATAGACGTATACAGAAAATCTGCTATTTCTGTCTTCCCCTTAACAGACTCATACGAAATTTACCTTATTAAGCAGTATAGATATCTTCTTGAGCAAGAAGTTATAGAGGCAGTTGCAGGAATAATAGACGAAAACGAAACTGCTCTTGAAACAGCAAAAAGAGAATTGAGGGAAGAAGCAGGTATTATCGCAGGGAAAGTTCGGGAGATAAAAAATATTTTTGTTGCAGGAAGTTTTATTAAAATAACGCAACATTTAATTCTAGCTCAAGATTTAAAACTTGATGAACCAGAACCTGAGGAGACTGAAGAAATAGAACTAATTAAAATGCCTCTTGACGAAGCCGTAAATAAAATATTTACAAGAGAAATTATTACTGGTTCAAGTATACTTGGAATTCTCATTC
>JACQKO010000071.1 GCA_016204525.1 Candidatus Levyibacteriota bacterium
AATAGAAAGTGGAAAATATAAAATAGTTTAGAATAATAAAAACCAATTTCTAATATCTAATTTCCATTACCATTTTCTAATTTCATACAACCAATTTCTTATTAACAGGATTTTGGTATTCGAACAAAGGATTTATGTTAAAATCAGAACCGTTATGAAGGTTTATGCTGATTTTGAAATTCGCGATGAACTCTGGTATAAAATTGGCGGCAAAGTTAGATATTTAATTGACGTTGCGGGCAAAGAAGATATCAAGAAGGCATTCGAACTACTTAAAAAAGAGAAGATCAAAAAATTCTTTTTTTTAGGGCTTGGCTCTAATTTGATCTTTACTGACGAATACTTTGACGGAGCGGTAATTCGCTTTATCCCAAGTTCGAGCCCAATTCGACTCGTGAAACTGCATATTGTTGAAGCAGATGCCGGCGCGGTTTTAGATGATGTAATTAATTTTGCGTTCGATCATAATCTTGTTGGGCTTGAATGGGCAGGAGGATTGCCTGGGCAAGTAGGAGCCGCCATTCGCGGTAATGTCGGCGCTTTTGGAGGAGAGATAAAAGACTCAGTCAAAAAACTTGAGGTTTTTGAGGTTGTAAATAATACACCAAGATTTAAGATTTTAAGGCGATTCGAACTACAGTTTTCTTACAGAAATTCGATAGTAAAGAAAAAGAAGCTTGGAGTGCTAAGCGCTCAGTTTAGATTAACTCCGGAAGACCAAGCGACCGTGAATCGCGCAAGGCAGACTTATCTTAACAATATTGAATATAGAAAAATTCGTCATCCGTTAGAATATCCTAATTGCGGTAGTGTATTTAAGAATTTAGCAATTCCTGAGCATATTGAAAGAGTCCTTGAGGTATTTCCGGATCTAGAGGAGAAAATAAAACGAGATTGGCATGGGAAAGTAGCAATGGGCTACTTGATAAAGCGCTTGGATCTATCAGAATACCGAGTCGGAGACGCAATGATCTCGCCAAAACACTGTAACTTTATTGTAAATTTGGGGAACGCAAAAGCGTCTGATGTGACAGCAATAATAAAAGTAGTTCAGGAAAAATTCCTTGAGGTGTTTGATTTCGTTCCAGAAGTTGAAGTCGAAATAGTAAATTAATTACTCTTTACCTATTGTGACGGTTGCGTCTGCGTTTTGATCGGAGGAAAGATCAGCAGACGCAGTTCCAATCGAGTAGTTTTTAGAAAGGTCTGATTTTAGCAAATTTAGAAAATCATCTTTTGAGCTCTTTATCTGAATAGTTGTTTTTTCAAAATTAAAATTTTCGGCATTTCCGATTTGAATGACATTATAACCAAGACCTTCTAGGTAGTCACTTGCTTTTTTGCTTGCTCCTGCTGCGCCGCTTCCGTTTAAGACTTGTATTGATAATTTACTGCGATCCAGGCCTGTTGTTTTATCGATTGGATTAACAGTGGGCTTAGGTGTGGGAGTGTTCGTGGGTTTTTTGGTTGGAGTCAGTGTTTCTTCTGGCGTTGGAGTAGGCTCCTCAGTTGGAACCGTCTCAGTTGTTGGTATTGGAGTAGGTGTAGGTTCGGGTTTGCTCGCACCTCCAAAAAATCTAGTTACCCCAAAAATTAGAAGTCCTAATACAACAATTAATACAATAATAACAAGATACCTTTTAACATTGTTGTTCGATCTTGGGCGATTAATGCGACTCTCAAATTCTTTTGGGGCTTGGAAAACCTCGTCCTTTTGCTCCTCTTCCATTGCCAATATAATACCACTGTTTTTTATTTTTGCAAGTAGTAACAATCTATTCGGTATGGTTTATAGGTTTGGTTGGAGCTGCCAGTATCGGTATGGTTTAGGTTTTAGGGCGATTAATTACCTACAACCACACCCCCTTACCATACGAGCTGCCACACCTAAACCCTACACCCTTTCCCTAGTTGCTGGCTCGGACTTGGACAAACTGGAAGAAGTTTCCGTCCGGATCAACAAATGTTGCAATTAATCCATAACCTTCAATATGATAAATATCTTGTTGAATTTTAACCTTTGCCTTTTTTAGTCGCGCAACTTCCTTTTCAATATCGTTTACCTCAAAATTTAAGATTACTCTTTCAGGGTTTTTATTCTTTCCTTTTACTTCCGAATGATCCATGATGTATAATCCAGAACTTCCTTTCACTGTAAATTCGAATCCTTTTTCGTTATTTTCTCCCATTTCAAATTCGTTTGTAAGCTTTAAGCCAACAGTCTTCTCATAAAAATCAGCAAGTTTTTGAGCATTTTGGCTTCCAACTAATACACCTTCTATTCCTCTGATCATTTATTACTCACCCCCTCCTATTGTGAATCATAGCCTAAGTATGTAGAATAATACTATTGAATCGTGAATAAAGCAATAACTATTTTAATAATAGTTTTAATTGTTGGAGGCATAGGGGTCCTTTTGGTTTTATATTCGAATCGAAATTCTGTCCCTCAAGAAAAGCAAGCTACCTCCTCTAAAACTGAAAGAAAAGTTGAGGGTTATCAAGGGAATGTTTTGGCAGGAAATACGGCCTATTATATAGAATATAATCGCGCTGATTATGAGAAGGCAGTTTCAGATGGTAGAGTTATCTTTTTAGACTTTTATGCAAACTGGTGTCCTCTTTGTAGAACTCAAGCGCCAGAAATTAATGCAGTTTTTGATAATCTCGAGAGCGATAAAATCGTAGGTTTTAGGGTAAACTACAATGATTCTGAAACAGATCAAGATGAGAAAGAATTTGCAAAAGCATTAGCCATCACTTATCAGGATACAAAAATAATACTTAAGGATGGCCGTGCAATCTTTCGAACAAGCGAGTTTGTAACAGAAGAACAATTATTGGCAGAAATAAATAAAGCACTAGAATGACCATCCTTCTACTTTTTGCATTTTTGTCTGGGTTGGTGACAATTGCCGCTCCTTGCATTTGGCCCCTTTTGCCGATTATTCTTTCATCCTCAATTTTAGGCAACGATCATAGGAGGCCACTTGGAATAACAATTGGAATTCTTGTCAGTTTTGGAATTCTAACTCTTACAATCTCTTATTTAATAAGCATATTTCGCTTTGATCCGAACATCTTAAGATATGTTGCAGTTGCGATCCTTTTATTTTTGGGAGCAACAATGGTTGTCCCGCCATTGACCAGAATAGTCGAAGGTTGGGTTTCGGGGTTTTCAGGGAGATTCGGGGGGTTGGGGTTGTTAGGGAAAAGTTCGACCGGAGGATTTTTGGCAGGATTTGTGACGGGACTTGCTCTCGGTGTAGTTTGGGCACCATGCGCCGGTCCAATTTTAGCAGCAATTGCGACACTTGCCGCGACACGAACCGTGAACCTCGAAATAGTTTTAGTGACAATCGTTTATCTTGCTGGTGTTGGAATTCCATTGTTTATTTTTGCGTATGCGGGGCAGAGAGTTATTAATCGCAGTCGGGCGCTCAATAAATATACCGGAACCATTCAGAAGATATTCGGAATCATTATGATCGCGACCGCTTTTTTAATTGCAACAAATTACGATAAAGCTCTCCAGGCCAAGCTCTTAGATGCATTTCCCGCCTATTCGGATTTTTTAGTTAAGCTCGAAAGTAACGAGGGCGTCCGAAAACAACTCGATATTCTTCGAGGTAAAAAGCAGGAGAAAGACGATATGGTTGGGAAACCTTTTAATCCAATGCCTGGCAAAAAACAGAACGACTTATTAAATGCTAATTTTCCTGCACCAGAAATAACCGGGATAACAAACTGGCTAAATACGAACGGAAAAGCGTTAAGTCTTGCAGAACTTCGTGGCAAAGTTGTTTTGATGGATTTTTGGACTTACACTTGCATAAATTGTATTCGTACGCTTCCCCACGTTACTTCTTGGTATGAGAAATATAAAGATACAGGACTCCATGTTAGTGGGGTTCATACGCCGGAGTTTGAATTTGAGAAGAAAACAGAAAATGTTAAAGCGGCAATTAAACAGTATGGTATAAATTATCCGGTTCCCCAAGATAATGATTATGCAACCTGGAATGCGTTTAATAATCGCTATTGGCCGGCAAAATATCTAATCGATAAGGATGGAATTGTTCGATATGTACACTTTGGAGAAGGAAAATACGAAGAAACAGAAAAAGCTATTAGGTTGTTGCTTGAAGAAACTGGAACAAAAATAAAGGAAGATATGTCAGGTCTTCCTGACGAGACCCCTCGTGTTCGAAATTCTCCAGAAACGTATTTGGGGAGCTTTCGCATGGCATATTATTTCCCAAACGACCGAATTGACAATGGGGAGTATAAAAGTTTAAAAGCAAGTTCAGGTATTTCTACGAATTCATTTACGATTGGCGGAGACTGGACGATTATGGATGAATATTCGATTAGCGGCTCGAATGCGGTGCTGGAATATAAGTTCCTCGCGAACAAGGTTTTCTTAGTGATGCGACCCAAAAATGGCTCCGAAGGAAAAATTCGCGTGCTTCTTGATGGAAAAGTGGTTAATAGTTCCAATTCAGGCAAAGATGTTGTAAACGGTTTTATTCCGATAACTTCTGATCGACTTTATGAGCTTATCGATTTAAGGGGGAATCGCGGAGAGCATTTATTAAGACTTGAATTTTCTCCCGGAATAGAAGTCTTTGCCTTTACGTTTGGATAATCCGTTGACATACCTATCAAGCCGCCGTAAAATGGATTGAGTTTTCACATAAATATGGGTGATGATATAACAATTAAAACTCCAAACAAGCGTTTTGAAGAAATCAAAAGAATTGATGAGAACAGGATTGAGTATTGGGAAGCGCGTGAATTAATGCCGCTTCTCGAGTATGATAAGTGGGAAAACTTCGAAAAGGTTGTAGTTAAAGCAATTGAAGCCTGCGTGAATAGTGGCCAAGATGTTATAGGCCATTTTCCTGAAGTCAAGAAAATGGTTAAGTTAGGATCGGGGAGCGAACGACAAGTAAAAGACTACAAGCTTTCTCGTTATGCCTGTTACCTTATAGCACAAAATGGTGATTCAACAAAAAGAGCAATTGCTTTGGCTCAGACATATTTTGCAATTCAAACTCGCAGACAAGAAATTTCCCAAGAATTAGAAGAGGGGGAGAAAAGATTGTTTGTAAGGGATGAAGTGAAGGTTCATAACAAAAAACTTTTTGCAACGGCTCGTGCCGCGGGAGTGAATAATTTTGGTCGTTTTAATAATGCCGGATACGAAGGATTATATGGGATGAGAAAAAGTCAGATTCAAAAGAAAAAGAAAATAGGAAAGGATGATGTTTTGGATCGCGCGGGCGCAACAGAGCTTGCTGCAAATTTATTTCGTATTACTCAAACAGATGAGAAAATTAGAAACGAAAAGATAAAGGGCGATTATCGAGCAAGTAACACTCATTTTGAAGTTGGAAGAAGAGTTCGCCAAACAATTCGAGAAATACGCGGTACAATGCCCGAGAGTTTGAGACCTGAACCGCATATTAAAGAACTTCAAAGAAAACAAAAATCACTGAAAGCAAGTTCGATCAAAAACATTAAGTAGACGAATAGCGAATACCTTATTAATGGCATCGAAGTCTTTGCATTTACGTTCGGCTAATTTCCTACTTGACGTAGAACTAAAAATTTTGTATTATCTATTTCACACCTGAGCGGGCGCCGCTCGAGAGCGGGCTTCTGCCCCGGCGGGTGTTTTTATTTTGATTTTATGGCTGGAAAATTTGAAAGAACAAAACCACACATTAATATTGGAACCATAGGACATGTTGACCATGGTAAAACCACGCTAACTTCTGCTATTACCATGGTTTTAGCAAAAAAGGGGATGGCAGAGGCTAAGAAATACGAAGATATTGATAATGCCCCGGAAGAAAAAGCACGCGGAGTTACCATCAACATTTCCCACCAAGAGTACGAGACAGAAAAGCGACACTATGCGCACATCGATGCCCCGGGGCACGCTGATTACATTAAGAACATGATTACGGGTGCCGCTCAAATGGACGGAGCAATTTTAGTGGTCTCAGCAGCAGACGGCCCAATGCCTCAAACCCGTGAGCATATTCTTCTTGCGCGTCAGGTTGGGGTTCCTGCAATTGTAGTCTTCTTAAATAAGGTTGACATGGTTTCAGATCCGGAGTTGATCGATTTGGTTGAAATGGAAGTTCGCGAACTTCTTACAAAATATCAATATCCGGGCGCGGATGTGCCCATTATTAAAGGTTCGGCGCTTAAAGCTACTCAGGGTGATGCCGAGGCTGAGGCTCAAATAGTAGAACTTATGAATAAAGTTGATGAATATATCCCTACTCCAACTCGCGACACTGACAAGCCATTTTTAATGCCTGTTGAGGATGTATTTTCAATAAAAGGTAGGGGAACAGTCGTGACGGGAAGAGTTGAGCGCGGAATAGCAAAGGTTAATGAAACGATTGAAATTATAGGAATTAAAGCCACAAAATCTACAGTTATTACGGGAGTTGAGATGTTTAGAAAAAGTCTAGATGAGGCCCAAGCCGGAGACAATGCAGGATTACTTCTCAGGGGAATTGAAAAGAAAGATGTTGAGCGAGGACAGGTTATTGCAAAGCCGGGTTCGATCACTCCCCACACGGAATTTGAAGCAGAAGTTTACGTTTTGACAAAAGAGGAAGGCGGACGTCACACACCGTTCTTCACAGGGTATAGGCCTCAATTTTACATTCGGACTACGGATGTGACCGGCGAGATTAAGCTTCAAGAAGGCGTTGAGATGGTTATGCCCGGCGATAACACTAAAATGCACGCAATTTTGATTGTCCCAATCGCACTTGAAGACGGTATGAGGTTTGCTATCCGTGAGGGTGGAAAAACAGTAGGCGCAGGCGTGATTACGAAGGTTACGAAATAACTTCGGTATTTTGCACATTTTACAATTCGGTCCGAACATTAATTGCAAAACCTACTGTTAAAGTAGGTTTTTTTGTTTTTTAATAAAAATTATGGCGGTAAAAGGTAGAATTAGGGTTCGTTTAAAATCATACGATTCAAGGATAATTGACTCAACATGTCAACAGATCCTTGATACTGCAATTAGGACAGGCGCAAAAGTTGTCGGA
>JACQKO010000072.1 GCA_016204525.1 Candidatus Levyibacteriota bacterium
ATCATAGGCATACTTAATCCAGCCAAGATATTAAATCTTAAATATTAAATAGCAAATATACATAGTAAAAATTAAATATTTTATATTTCATATGTATTTCTAATATTTAATATTTTATTTTTGATATCATTAGCTCTACTTTGCCCCAGTTGACATTTCGACTAAACTTCGACTATATTAGTAGTATATTACTAGTTACTATTATCTAGTATCTAGTTGCTAGAATATGACTGCCGTACTTTACCGCCGAGAAAGAGAATTACTTAACTACATTGTTCAATTTCAGGAACAGCATGGATACTCCCCTACGCTTCGCGAGATGGCGGACGCGATGGGCCGCAATAGTGTTTCTACGATTCATGCGCTTATTCGTTCAATGGTTGACAAAGGCTACATTCAGAAGGTTGAGGGGAACACTAGAACCTTAAAAGTCTTAAAACGTGAGAATATCGGGCTTTTAATGGGGTCTACCCCTAAGGCAATTGGTCCGACTATTACCTTACCTTTGATGGGGTTTATTGCCGCGGGAAAACCTCTGGAGCCCCACACGGACCCTGATGCGACTTTTCCAGTAGCGTCTACCATGATTTCAGGCCGAAAAACCTCTTATGTGCTCCAAGTCAAAGGAAACTCTATGATAGAAGACGGAATTTTGGATGGGGATTTTGTTGTGGTTGAAAAAAGCGCAACCGCTAATAACGGAGACATTGTTGTAGCCCTTGTTGACGACAAACTTGCTACTCTTAAAAGATTTCATAAAGAAGGTGATCGAGTGGTTTTACGGCCCGCAAATAGCCAAATGGATCCTATTTATCCTAATGAGCTTCAAATACAGGGAATCGTTGTTTCGCTTGTCCGTAGATTTGGCAACGGCGTTTTAGAATAACTCCAAAAAATCTACTTTTTCATTAACTTACTTCTGAGATTCAGGTGTTTCTCTATATAGAGGGCGACCGCGAGTATAAGTACGCCCACAATTAAAAATTCAAACTTTCTGAAATATTGCTCAATAGAAGTCCAGTTTTCACCTAAAGCAAACCCGACATACGTAAGGAAAATAGACCATATCAGACAACCGATGGTTGTGTATATAACAAATTTCTTGATGTCCATTCTAAAAACTCCTGCGGGAAGAGAGATGACTGTTCGTATGGCGGGCAAAAGACGAGAGACGAAAATTATTTTGTCTCCATACTTGCGAAACCATTTTTCCGCTCTATGATAATCATGCTCTGAAAGCAAAATGAATTTGCCGTACTTCCTAATTAGGCCCAAAAGGATCGTTTCCTCAAGCAAATAACCGATAGCGTAAGCAACCAGCGACCCCGCAAGGTTTGCCAATGTACCAACGATTACTATTAATACGAAAGATAGTTCTCCACGAGACGCTAGAAATCCTGAGAAAGGCATGGTTATCTCAGAGGGTATGGGGATAAGGGCGGATTCAAGCGCCATCAAAACGAATATTCCGGCGTACCCCGTTGATTGAATAAGCTGTATAATATACTGCCCAATGAGTTCAAGCATGAATCAATTTCCAATTTCGAGTTTCCATTTTCCAATTAATTACTTAATTAACCAATTTTTCAACTAATTGGAGAGTGGCAATTGGCAACTGGAAAATTAGTTTTCTTATGAAAACTTTGTATATTGTAGCAACGCCAATCGGGAATTTGCAAGACATAACACTCCGAGCTGCTCAAACATTACTATCCGCGCCTTACATAATTGCAGAGTCTGCTTCTAAGACAAACAATCTCCTAAATTCTATTCGCTTGAATTTTCCAAATATACCTAACAGCCCTAATCGTCCTAAGATAATCTCCTATACGGAAGATGAAGAAGAAAATAAACTGCCCTACGTCATGAGAATTCTAGAAGAATCTGATGCAGCTCTAACTTCCGAGGCCGGAACCCCATTGGTCTCAGACCCCGGTTTTAAACTCGTTCGGGAAGCAATCAGAAAAGGTGTACGAATTGTCCCGATTCCCGGGCCGTCGTCGGTAACCGCGGCATTGTCTGTCTCAGGACTTCCGACAAATAAGGTAACATTTATTGGATTTCTGCCAAAATCTGATTCGAAAAGAAAGAAAGAACTATTAAAACTAAGAGAAACAAATTCGACAATAATTCTTTTTGAATCTCCATATAGGCTTACCCAAACGCTAATAGATATTCAAGATGTTTTTGGTGATTTGGAAGTTGTAGCTGCGCGCGAGCTTACAAAGATTCACGAAGAAGTAATTAGGGGCAGAATAAACGATTTACTATCTAAATTTGAACAGAAATCTCCAAAAGGAGAATTCGTCATCCTTTTTTGTAATTAAATTTGCCTCAGTTCTTCTTCTATTTCAAGAAGCCTGTTATATTTAATGGTTCGCTCGCGTGCAGGCGCGCCAAATTTTGCATAATCAGCTC
>JACQKO010000006.1 GCA_016204525.1 Candidatus Levyibacteriota bacterium
AACCCAGCTCGCGTACCGCTTTAACAGGCGAACAGACTGACCCTTGGCACCTTCTTCAGCGCCAGGATGCGGTGAGCCGACATCGCTTTAAATCCATTCACTTTCGTGATGGCCTGACTATACCTTCATCCTTTTAAGAACTTTAGGATGCCGACGTATTATCCTGAAATTAATTCAGGATCTCCTTTTAAAAGGAAGTCGATACAGGGTTATGACGGAAGCTTGTACCTCATAGAAGGCACAATAAATTGTTTGATTATGTTGACTAGGATCGGAACACTGAAAGAAGAAATGTAGATTCTTTTGTAAATCTTGTCTTTATTAAGACTGGCTTTTATCTCCAGTCTCGAAAAATACTTCAATAGATTATTTTGGCTTTTTGAATCAAATTGCTGACTGTTAAAATAACAGGCTTTTCTGCTTTTTGATCCATCATCCATGTACCAAACGGCCAAAGAAAGTGGAGAAAGATTAATATCTTTCGGAACTGTCTTTACACCATTTTGGTAAAATCTAGCGTAAATGCTGGTAAGCTCTGGCAGGCTTTTAGTAAAAAACCTGTAGCCAATTCTTTTTGCATTACCCTTGTAAGAAGCAGGAGGAGTAATAACAATGTTTTTCAGAAGTTTGTACTTCCAATCAACATATTCCCTCTGTTTAATAGAGTGAGTAATTTGCAAATGAGCATTTACTTTCTTCCTTAAATATCCATCACCTAGAACACAACCTAAAACAAGTTCTTTCTGAACTTCCGACAAACTTCCCACGGTGTTACCATTTTAAAGGTTTCACCGTTATGAGTCGAATTTCTCTCTAAACTACTGGTAAGTTTAGAAAACAGCACTCCGAAATTGCTCTCGGAGGACCCCGATGTCAAAATTGAGGTAGCGAACCGCGCCGTCGCTATGGACGCTCAGGCGCGACTACTCTGTTATCCCCGGGGTAGCTTTTATCAATTAAGCTCCGTGCACACCCATGGTGCATCGGAGGATCATTAAGACCTACTTTCGTACCTGCGCGGCCCTTCGGCCTTGCAGTCAAGCTGGCTTAAACCTTTGCGCTTTCCCCACGATTTCCATCCGTGGTAAGCCAACCTTTGTGTCCCTGCGTTACACTTTTGCAGGGTACCGCCCCAGTAAAACTGCCCATCTAGCACTATCCCTTTTCAAGTTTGCATTGAAATTAGGTTAGCCCCATATTTCTCAACGAGAGGTGTTACACTTTTGCCCGAAGGCTCCCTCCTACTCTAGACAATCAAAAAATATGGTAGCAATACCAAACTACAGTAAAGCTCCACGGGGTCTTTTTTTCATGGAGTAATTAGGCCGCGTCTTCACAGCCACCGCAATTTCGCCGAGTGAATCCTCAAGACAGTTGATAGCTCGTGACGCCATTCGTGCGGGTCGGAACTTACCCGACAAGGAACTTCGCTTAGAAATGTTATCTCTATGTCTCCATAGAGCTCGGACCATATCTTTTCCGGTTAAACCGGAATTCGACGTATGGTCTCTGAGGATTCTTGAAACAACTGTTTTCTTTTCTTGGTATTCATTTTTGTAGCTAAAGCGATAATTCTTTTTACCCCTTCTTTTCTTAAATGCTCCTTTTTTGCCATTAGCTCAATTATTTGAGCAAAAATCTCAAAGTCATAAGCCTTGGCGGTTTGGAGATTATGTTCCTGAAAAAAAGGAATAATTCTGCCCTTTAATTCGGCAAATGATCGAACACAGAACCTATAAAGATTCCCGTTGTGATTGTCATATCGACGATTCACAAATATCCGACCACAACCAAAAAAGGATTGTAATCTTTCAAGAGCTTTTATGCTCTTTTCGCCTTGTGTCGCTACGAATTCTGGCATTATCTGCCAACCAAGTCTGGTCGTTGGATTTCTGTGCAGGGAGACTGAAAAACAGCCTTCCCCGTCAATAAATCCTACAACCCAACCAATTGTCTCAAGTCTTTCCTGCTGATTTTCCCTACGAGAAGCTTTGTCACTTGGCATAATTATCTACAGGACAATTATACCATAGTAGCTCTCGATTAACAGGAGTTTCCAGCATATAGTCGAATTTTACTACGGCAGATAATTCCTACCGTAGAACAGTTCACGTTGTTACATGGACGATTGGATACGTCTCTCACAATCGCTTGTGAGGTCGGACTATATCATCCCCAATTATCATTGGGTCTTGGCGTATAGTCTCTGAGGGTTTCCATAAATTTCTTTACGGACCTTCCCTGCTGATTGACTCCACCGATCAGATTTTTACCTTTCGGTACTGTCGGATTCTCGAGTTATTCCAGCATATAGCCAAATTTTTTAAATACAATGTTATTCATAGTTACTGCTGCCGTTTACTGGAGATTAACTTCAGAACAGTTATCTTGCGAAAACCATCCATCCGCTTAAATTACCAGCACTGGGCAGGCGTCAGCCCCTATTCA
>JACQKO010000076.1 GCA_016204525.1 Candidatus Levyibacteriota bacterium
GATCATGGTCCAAAAGCCGCCTGGCTCATATCCTCGCTTGATAAGAACTTCGTAAAGGAAAGGTTCTCAAATCTTTGATGAAAACTCTTTGTTTTGTGACAAGCAATAAGGATAAGGTGGACGAAGCGCATAAAATTCTTGGTATTCCGATTGAGATTGTTAATTTAGAAATAGACGAAATTCAAAGCCTCGATCTTAAAAAAATTGTGAAGCACAAAGCAGAGGAAGCATACAAAAGAGTTAAAAAACCCGTGTTTGTTGATGACGTGAGTTTTGAAGTTCGCGCGTGGAATGGTTTTCCAGGACCGTTTATAAAATTTCTTCGACTTGCCAGTAACGATAGGCATGAGTTGTTACTTAGAATGCTTTCTGCGGAAAAGAACCGAACTGTCAAAGTTATCGCAGGTATTGGATATCACGATGGCAAAAAAGTGCACATACTTGAAGGCTCGTTCACCGGCAAGATTGTTCCTAGACGTGGGAATAAAGGTTGGGGGTTTGATCCTTATGTAATTCCAGACGGCTTCAGAAAAACACTTGGAGAGATGGGTGAGGGTTTCAAAAACAAGGTTTCACATAGGGCAAGGGCCTTGCGAAAATTCAAAAGATTACTCGATAGCCAAAAAGCTCAAAACCCGCTATAATCCAAATTATGCTTGATATTAAATTTATTCGAGAAAATCCAGACAAGGTTAGGGACGGAGCGGCTTCTAAAAATATTGAAGTTCCAATCGAAGAAATTCTTCGCTTAGATGAGGAATATCGCGAACTATCACGGACTCTTCAAGAACTATATACACAAAGAAACCGGGCGGCGAAAGAAAGAGACGTTGAAGGCGGCCGCGAAATCAAAGCAGAAGTTGGTTCGCAAGAGTCCAAATTAAGAGAAGTTGAAGAAAAATTAAATACTCTTCTTCGGAGCATACCGAACTTACCTCTCAACGGTGTTCCAGTAGGGGATGAATCAAAGTTCGACCTGATCAAGAAAAGTGGATCTATAAAAACCCACATGTTTAAAGTCAGAGATCATCTAGAACTCGGCGAGATTCTTGACATAATAGACGTTGAACGTGCAGGAAAAGTATCAGGCACAAGATTCGGCTATCTAAAAAATGAAGGGGTCTTGTTAGAGTTGGCATTGGTTCAATTTGCAATCGAAACTCTAATGAAGGAAGGCTTCTCCCCAGTTATTCCCCCTTCTTTAATAAAATTCGATATTACTCAAGAATTAGGATACTGGAACGCTGGAAATCATAACAATTATTATTTAGTCAGTGATTATGAAGAGCTTGATGGGGGGAAAGAGCAAGAGAATCTTTTGTATCTTATTGGGACGGGTGAGCATGTTATTGTTCCTATGCATAAAAATGAAACTTTACTCAGTAAAAATCTGCCTGTGAAATATGCAGCATTTTCACCCTGCTACCGTAGAGAAGCTGGCTCATATGGTAGAGATACTCGTGGAATTTTAAGAGTTCATCAATTTGATAAGGTAGAAATGGTCGAGTTTGTCAAACCAGAGGATGACGAAACAGAGAGAAGAAAAATGCTTTCTCTTGCGGAAAAGTTAATGCAAGCACTAGAGTTGCCTTATCAGGTAGTTAAGCTCGCCACTAGTGATCTTGCTTTCCCATCGGCAGAAACCATAGATATAGAAACGTGGATACCATCTCAAAATAAGTATCGCGAGACACATTCTATTTCTACTACAACAGATTTTCAGGCCAGACGTTTAAATATAAAGTATCAGGAAGGCTCTGATAAAAAATTTGTGCATATTCTAAATGGTACGGCATTTGCTATTGGGCGAACCCTGATTGCGATGCTCGAAAATTATCAACAAGAGGATGGGTCTGTTATGATGCCGGAAGTGTTGCGAAATTACATTAATATAGATAAGATTTTACCAAAGATATTAAAATAGTTAGAATAGTTGAATGGTTAGAATAGTTAATTTTGACCATTTGCTCTTTTGATTTTCCTTGATTTATCAATCCAAACTCTCATTTTTGAAGCAAGTAATTTTCTTGACAAATTTTTTTATTTTTTCCACGATTAAGTTAGCTTGAGAAATTGGTCCGCCTACGCCAAGGCTTCGGCGGACGTAAGAAACTCCGATTTGATCGGAGTTCGCTGACAGTTTCTAACGGAGGTGATCATATACATGGCAAGAAAGAGAGCAAAAAGAAGGAAGAGGAGATAATTGATCAATTCCAAAGAATGATCATCTTTTGGATAAAAAGAGCCCCGCACCATACGGTGCGGGGTTTTACTGTTAGGTGTACTCGTATTTTAGCCTCATTTGTGGTAGAATGACTTATGTCATCGCGAGCGGAGTGAAGCGATCTCTTTGAGATTGCTTCGTCGCTTATACTCCTCGCAACGATCAGATAAATTATGCTTAATATTGTTTCTCGTTTTTTTGATTCCAATGACCGAGAAGTTAAAAAGCTCCTACCTATTGTTAACGAAACTAATGCGCTTGAATCTAAGGTCAAAAAGTTAAAAGATTCAGATTTTCCTAAAAAAACAGAAGATCTTAAAAAAAGAGTAGAGAAAGGCGAAAGCATTTTCTTAGTTTTGCCAGAAGCTTTTGCACTTGCTCGTGAGGCAGCATGGAGAGCCGCGGGACTCCGTCCTTATGATGTACAAATCATTGCGGCTACTGTCCTTGCGCAGGGGAAAGTAGCAGAACAGAAAACAGGAGAGGGGAAAACATTATCAGCGGTACCCGCTTTGTATTTAAACGCGCTTTCCGGCAACACGGTTCACCTTGTAACGGTAAATGACTATCTTGCTCGCCGAGACGCTGGGTGGATGGGGGCAATTTTTGATTTTTTGGGAATGAGCGTCTCGTCTATTATCTCTGATGCCTCCTTTATTTACGATCCTAAATATACTGATGGGTCGGCTCAAGACTTTAGATTAATTCATCTCCGTCCTGTTTCACGCAAAGAAGCATATCAAGCAAATATAGTTTATGGAATTAATTCGGAATTCGGATTTGATTATCTTCGGGATAACATGGTATTTGATAGCTCGCAGTTGGTTCAAACAGGACATTTTTACGCAATTATAGACGAAGTAGACTCGGTCTTAATTGATGAAGCAAGAACTCCTCATATTATTTCAATGCCGGATGCTACCCCCTCTCAAAAATATTATGAATATGCAAAGATTGTCGACAAACTTAATAAAGATATAGATTACAAGGTTGACGAAAAAACACGAACCGCGCATCTAACAGATCACGGAATTGAGAAGGTTGAAAAACTTTATGGCATCCGCGATATATATGAAAAAGATTTCGACACTGTTTATCATATAGAAGCAGCTCTTAAGGCAAATACTTTATTTCACAAAAACAAAGATTATATAGTACGCGACAATCAGGTAATTTTAGTAGATGAATTTACCGGAAGGTTGCTTGAAGGCAGGCGCTTGTCTGAAGGTCTTCATCAGGCAATTGAAGCAAAAGAAGAGGTTTCGATTCAACAGGAATCAAAGACATTAGCAACCGTTTCACTTCAGAATTATTTTAGAATGTACGAGAAAATCGCGGGAATGACGGGAACAGCTGTTACAGAGGCTGAGGAGTTTCAGAAAATCTACAAACTAGATGTTGTTTCAGTCCCCACACATAAAGATATGACAAGAGAAGATCTTGGTGATCAAATCTATAAAACCACACGTGCAAAAGTGGCGGCAGTTGTCCGCGAGATTGAAGAAGCACATAAGATAGGTCAGCCGGTCTTGGTAGGAACAACTTCAATAGATAAGAATGAAATAATCTCAGAGTATCTCAAGAGAAAAGGTATCAGGCATGAAGTATTAAATGCCAAAAACCACACGCGAGAGGCAATGATTATTCAAAATGCAGGTAAAAAAGGTGCTGTAACTGTAGCGACAAACATGGCAGGACGAGGGGTAGACATTATTTTGGGAGGTCAACCGCCATCAAAGTTTGACGTTCTCCATCAAGGTCGCGCCGGCGAGAAAAAACTCAAAGAAGATACAGAAAAATGGCAAAAAGAACATAATGAGGTGGTTTCAAGTGGTGGACTTTACCTGATTGGTACTGAGAAGCATGAGTCAAGAAGGATTGATAATCAACTAAGGGGAAGATCCGGCCGCCAGGGAGACCCGGGAAAATCTATGTTCATAGTTTCTTTGGAAGACGATCTTATGCGCGTGTTTGGAGGAGAACAAATATCAAATCTTATGACTCGATTCAATTTCCCAGAGGACCAGCCTTTGGCTCACGGACTGGTGTCTCGCGTTATTGAGCAAGCTCAAGTTAAAGTTGAAGGCTTTAATTTTGAAGCAAGAAAACATCTTCTTGATTATGATGATGTTTTGAATAAACAGAGGGAAATTATCTACAAAATGAGGCAGGAAATAGTAAGAAACGAAGAGGATATAGTACAGACGGTTTTGGATAAGGTCGAGAGCGTAATTGTTAATCTTGTTCAGTTTAATCTTGCTTCGGAAACGGCAGAAGATCCCCGCAGAACTATAATTTCAGAATTCGCTACAATTGTTCCTTTTGATGAGCATTCACAAGAACATTTATATAAACAAATTCAGCAATACCAAACGCCGGAACAAGTCTCGGATTTTTTAATTGGAATAGTAAAACAACTTGTTCTGAAATGGAAAGAGCAATTTGGTCTTGATCATTTGGCTCATGCGTATAAAATTGTTTCTCTCTCAACAATTGATAATCTTTGGATGGACCACTTAACATCTATGGAGGACCTAAGAACTGGAATTGGGCTACGAGGTTATGGGCAAAGAGACCCTTTAATTGAGTATAAAAATGAATCGTTCCAAATGTTTGAACGATTAATAACGCAGATTGATGATGGAATTGCCCATAGAGCTTTCAGAATAAATATTGGTGAAGTCCCTCCGCCCGCTGTTCAAGTAAACATCAGCGAAAACACCCCCGAGTCAGAAGTCGGAGAACAACCTAAAACTCAAAACATAAAACCTAAAACTTTAGAAAGCTCGGATAATTCGAGCCAACAGCCAACAGCCAACAGCCAACAGCCAAATAAGAAACTCGGCCGTAACGACCCCTGCTGGTGCGGAGCAATAAAAGCAGATGGCTCCCCGAAGAAGTTCAAACATTGTCACTATCCAATACTAGCTGACGGTTCAAAGGCTTAAGCGGAGTCCTCCTAAATTCGCTCTCTTAGCCGTGAACAAATAGTTCTGAAAAGGCGAGAAGTAAGAACGGGAGGGCTGGTTTAACTTGTGTCCCACAATCAATATCTATGAGTAAGAGACCACATTTGCAGTTGTTTTAAAAGTTAGAAACTTTTGGTGGAAATTCTTATGATTTGACTTATTTTGGGCTGAAGATTTCAGAATCAAATACATTAAGGAAAGCCGCTTTTGAATTCTCCGAGCTCGTCATGCTCCAGTTAATACCGTTATCTTTTGTATTAAACCAGACGACTCCCTTTATCTCCGGATGTTTTTGTATGTAGCTTGCAAACTCGGAAACCCATTTTGCCTTTGCGCGAGAATTTACAGACGACTCTGCGCTTGCAGTTTCCGTAATCATAATAGGCTTATTTAACTTTTTGAGTTCGGCAATTGTTTCTGAATAAAGCATTTTTGGAGTTTTCCAAACGTTTTGCTTATAAATTCCCGCCCAGTTGAACGCACTAAATCCTACCCAATCAACATAATCGTCTCCCGGATAAAATGTGGCAATATCATGAGAGTATAGAACTCTTTTTTCGTAGTAAATCTCATTTGGGCTCCATACCCAAGTGACATTGGTTGCGCCAACACTGTCAAATATCTCATGAACATGGCGCCAGGCCACCACATACTCTTGGGGTTTATTAAATGTACTTCCCCATGGATACCAGTTGCCGTTCATTTCATGCGCGAAACGGAGCATGACCGGTTTTCGATAAGCTGTTATATCCTGCGCATATTGCCTAATATAATCGTCAAATTTTCCCTCGATAATATTTGAGAGACGATACTCCTTCTGGTCAACAATCGCCTCAGACCGATCATATCCTGAAATTGGATCCCATGGTTCCCATGTAATAAGCGGAAGCGAACCGTTTTCTTGGATATTCGTTGCAAAATTCTTATTAAATTTATTTTGTTTGACTCCCCAAGATTGATAAAATCCAACCACCCTAAATTGCTGACTGACCGCTTTTTGTGAAGCACGCAGCGCATTTATATCATTGTGTTGATAGAGTGAAATACCAAACAGCACCCCGTCTTGAGGAGCATTTACTTTTCCGGACATTGGAGGCTCGTCCGAAAGTTTGACCACAGGACTCATGGCCTGAGCAATATTGTGCCACTGTGTATAAATTACGCCTGCGGTTGTTACCATAATTAAAACCGAAACGACGGTAAACGAATAGCGGAAAGTTTGATACATTAGTCTGTTCATTTTAATATAAGTCTGAAATCCGTCCCAGTAGATACTTGCCGCAACAGCCGCGAGGGTTACGACGTTAAAAATCGCCCAAAAACGGAATTGAATTGCCGAATGATTATTGAAAAGACTTGCTACAAATGAAAGCAACAAAACGAGCACAAATGCTAAATGGACATTAAATGCCGAGAGAGGAACTAGCTGTTTTTGTCCGGTACTTCCTTTTTGCGTAACCATATATTTAAGTTTTTGACCCGAGATAAATCTGACGAATGCGATAGTATAGACCAGATTAGCAGCAAGTCCCAAGAACATTCCCAAAAGTCCAAAAACAGGTTCCCTTTTTGAATCAATATTAAACCTGTGGCCGTATATCTGAATAATATTTGCCATAATAAACGGAGGAAATGCGTATTTCACCCACTGTCGTAAATCCATATTTGCCGAGTTGATTCCAAAAATTAAGTAAATTACTGTTAAGAAAGATCCCACAGCCACTGCAACCCCTGTGAAATAAAAAAGCTGAGCAAAAAAGTAGTTAATCTTGTGCCGAAGCGCAAGCTTGGGTAATATTTTTGGCGTGTGTTTGAAGAAAATCTCAAAAAGTCCGTAACTCCAGCGTTTTTGCTGATTGAAGTAATCAACCCAGTTGAGCGGCCCCTCACCTCTTGCCAATACCTCGGGTACAAAAACACCCTTCCAGCCGCGGGCATAAAAATTCATTCCGGTTAAGTGATCCTCAACGATAGTTGGTCCATAACCCCCAATATTATTCATCGCCGAGACGCGATAAAGATGGCTTGTTCCAATCAGAAAAGGCATATCCGATCCATAAAAACCTTGCTGCATGGGGCCGTGGAAGAAATATGCTTGCTCAGCCGCTCCTCGCGCTATCCAGTTTTCAGTGTTTTTATAAACCTGAGGCATTCCGACAATTCCTACTTTTGGATCTTTGAAATACCCAAGAGTGCGCTCAAAAAACTCAGGTTCAGGAACATGATCCATATCTATTTGAGCAACTATGTCATATTTATGATCATGCTTGTTTCGCCAGGCATTATGGTTTCCGGCTTTAGTCCTTGCCCGGTAAATCCCCTCTTTTTGGTTGTACTTTTCGATTCCACACCTTGAGAAATGTATTACACCAAGCTTTCTACAGATTCTTCTGACCTCCTGGCTATTGCCTTCATCAAGCACCCATGTGTCATGTGGATAGCGCACGGCCTTCATTGTTCTGAGAGTTTTCACAAGAAGATCAACAGGCTCTTTTCCAGGAACATAACAAGTTAGAAACGCAACTTTTAACCCCTTTTCAGATTTTATAAATTTAGGCTTTGAGGCGAAGAGAAGGGCAAACCAGCCTCCAAGACGAACAACAGGACCTATGAAAACTACAAATGAGAGCAGTATAAACAAAAAGATATCAAGTGTATGAAGTGGGGAATTTGCCCAGTTTGAAGGGAGATGATCAATCCTTATCCACCATGAGAAATAGCGGTAAAGGAAAAATAAAGCCAGGATAACAAGAGCAATATACGCAACCTTTTCAATTGGCGTAAATATACTTTGTTTGGCTGCAATGGCCGCCCTCGGCCTAAGTTTTCTAAAAGGCAGAAATTTAAACATAAAAAACTATAAGTCGTAATTATACTTTAAAATGGTGTTCCTGTCAAGTACTATGGGATTAAAAAGAAGAGAGGTATACGGAGCTTGAAATAGCCTCGGAAAAAGCGTCTTTTGAGGCTGGCGACACTGAAATAAGCCAATTGACGTGCTCTTGGGTTGTTCTATTCTCGTTATAGACCACAATAGCCTTGATTTGGGGAAAGTTTGAGGGTATTTGGCTTGATAACGCGTCTTTGTACCATGCTGGCTTGTCTCCGCCTTGATCGGTGGTATTTACCTCTCCAAGCATAAGAGGTTTGGTTGGAGCCACGGCTGTGATAGAGTAATACGAGGTTTCAAATACCGAGCGGAAGCTTCTCCAACTACTCCAGGACTGGGTTGTACCCCAATTGTACCCGTCAAGCCCGACCCAGTCAACAAAAGCATCTCCAGGGTAAATCTTGCTATAGGCTACATTACCTCCCTCATTGGGGCAGAAAACAAATAGGACATTGATCGCGCCCTCGCCATAAAGCACGTCATGAACGTGACGCCAGGCATCGATAAAGTCGGAGTTTAAACTGCCAGTTCGCTGGATCTCCCACTCCATTGATGGAACATTCATTTCCCAGGCGAACCGAAAGAAAATTGGTTTTCCGAATGCTTTTAAATTGCGGCCCAAGGAGCGCAGGAAATCATCGCAATTTCCCTGGGCAATAGCTCGGTAAAGCGACATTCCATTTGCCTTGCACCGGTCAAAAAAATATGGATTTGCCGAGATCATAGGACGCCATCCGTTCGAGCTTATGGTTTGGAGTTCGTTAAGCACTGCGGAAGAGTCGAGGGTATGCCACCCACGATAGTAGTGTGCAATAGCCACTTTTTTTCCAATTTCATTTTCTATACTTTTGAGTGCTTCCGGATGAAGTGTATTGTTCGCCGCATCAAAAAATCCCTGCTGCCAAATTCCAAAGTAAACGGTTCGCCCAACTGGTATTTTTGTTGGTGTTGGGGTGGATTGTTTTTTTGCAGGGCGCACAGCATTTGCGGTTGTTATTCCACGGACTTTTTGCCCAGTAATACCGGTAATTCCGTTATTTTTATCGTTTTCTTGAGAAAAAATAAAACTTATTGCTACGAGAAAAATTAGAATTCCGAGTGCAAGGCTTAAATATTTAATCTTTTTAAAGCCTTTAAAACTCACATAGTTAAGATAAGACTTAAAGCTTTATTTTGTCAACTGCATCAAACTATAACGCTATAGTTCCTTTTTCAAAAGTTCGGGTTCTCTTTGAAAAGGACTTTAAGAGCTCCTAAATTTTCATAAACTTTTAAAATCTATAAAATATGTTAAAATTGAAACATGATTATAGTTCCCCTCGACTACGCTCGGGATCTGTATCTGTAGTATGATTACGGTGCCTGAGGCTACTAAAAAAATTGTTGAGCGATCAAGATATCTTTCGGAGGCTATTTCGAAGGGAATAATAAACTATTCTTCTTTGGCTCGATATATAAAGCCTGAGCTTGAGCAGATGCTTTTGAAAAAAATAAGCACTGCGTCAGTTATTATGGCGCTAAATAGGCTCGAATCCAGCTTTCAGCCCAAGTTTCGACAAAGTAACATTTTCAAGACGCCACCTGAAATTACCGTCCGCTCAAATCTAATTTTTGCGGCCCTTCCTAATAATGAGATTCAAGGCCTTTCTGTACTTATATCCCGAGACGCAAATTCAAGGTCATTTTTCCTCAAAAATCAAGGAGTTCATGAATCCTCACTGATATTAAGTCAAGATTTGTTCGAAAAATACAAAACCGCAATCGAGGACAAGAATCCGCTAATCCTTGAGGATAAAGTTTCGGCCATTACAATTTATTTACCTGATGAAGCACTAAAGACCTCCGGAATCTATTATTTCTTCTTAAAATCCCTTGCCTGGGAGGGAATAAACATACTCGAATTAATTTCAACACCGTCGGAGCTAAGTATAGTTGTTGATAACCAAGATACCGAACGCACCTTCGCAATCATAAAATCACTCTTCACTTCTTAACTTTGTAGAGATAGGCGGTTCCAATTTTCTTTTCAAGTTTTATTTTTCCAAGTTTTTCCATATTTTCAACTGCCTCGTGGAAGTTTTGGGGACTTTCAAGAAGCTGAGTGAGAGTTTGCTGCTCGCTTGAATTAATTACAATATATTTGGCTTCCACCGGAAAATCTAGCCACCAACACAATTTTCTACCACAAGGATTTCCTTTAATTTCATGTTCTCTAGGATAAATTAAGTAAATTTGACTTCTATGAGAAAGGTGGGGAACTATATTTTGCGTTGAGGCTATGCTCATATTTTTTGGTATCATTGCAGTTAGCTTTCTATTGTCTTCCATCCATTTTTCACTTTGCCAGTATATAGGTTTTGATAATTTATTTAGAGCAAAATGAAATTTATATTGCAGGAGCAAAGCTACAACTACCATGAATATAGCAATAAATTCTGGCTTAATTTTTCGCTTCAATAAATTAATTGCGTCTAGTGTCCCAAGTAATAAAAACGGTGCGAGCATTGCACGATGGTGCATAAACGGACTCCACATTCGGGCAAATGCCTCCCCCGTTAGAAAATATTGCGATAGATCAAGCAAAACTGCAAATATTGCCCCAGGGGAAAGCATCGGTAAAAATGAAAACCAGGAAAACGAATAAAGCCACACCAATTGTTTTTCGTTGCTATTGAAAAGGTTCGTGATTAAATTAAACGGGTTTAAATCGATTTGAGGCGCGTATTCAAATCCTACTGGCGATAGAGACCGAGTGATTAAAATGGCGACGAAACTTGCTAAAAATCCTCCAAGTATGAATTTTATAGCGATTTTTCGATATTGTTTCTGATTTATATAAATTAATCCTAAAGATGCAAGTGCAATTCCCATGTTCTCCTGTGTAAAAAGTAATAGAGAAATTGTGCCAATAAGCAATTTCCATCTTTTTGATTCGAGAAAATATAAAAGCCAAGGGATTAGACCAACGCCTATTGCAACAGGATGGAAGTCGAAAAATACCATAAATTGTATTCCGTAAAAAAGGCTGTAGACGAACGTTAAGCACAGTGCTGTAAAAGAAGAATAGCCTCGATTTTTAACTAGGAGAAAAACAGGGAGCGCAGAAAGGCTAACCCAAAATGCTTGGAATATTAGTAACATTCTTGGATCGTTCCAAATCCAGAATAAAGGTGCCAAGATTGGTAAGGTTAGAGCAAGATGGTCTCCTAAGATAAACCTATTCTTAATTGTATTGTAAGGAGCTTGAAATTGAGAGTATTTCCATACAGATTGATCATAAAGGCCAAGATCAAATGCGCCCGATTGGAAGTTGTTATGTCGCACAATGGAAAGCGCTGAATAGAGCATCGCCAAAACAACAATCCAAGCAATTAATAGTTTGAAAGAATATTTTTCGAAGAACAAACCAATCTTTTTGGTTATCATAGCTTGTCTTAAAACTTAAATCCGAAAAATCCGCCTAGGAGTCTAAAAAGAGTTAAAATAGTTATTATTATCAAAAGGCTCTTAATATAGTTCTCGCCCTTTTTAATTGCTATTCCGATTCCAATCCAACTTCCGATCGCATAGCCTAATCCTAAACTTAAAGCAAAGGGGTAATTTATTACATTGTTTTGTATAAATACAATTGTACTTGCCAAAGACATAAAAAATCCGATAACTCTTGCCATTGCCGCGCTTTTCATAAAAGAAAATCCTAAAAGCACCAAAACTACAATACTGAAAAAGCCGAATCCCGCACCAAAGAACCCCCCATAAATAGCAATCAGAAAAATCGATAACGCTGCTAAAACAAAGTTTTTGTGTGTAAGATTTTTTTCTTTAATCTTAAATTTATCTTTATTGAATAGTATCAAAAA
>JACQKO010000079.1 GCA_016204525.1 Candidatus Levyibacteriota bacterium
AAGACTTTATCTATCGACAACAATATTAAAGGTAACCACAGTGCTGTATGAACTATATTGCCCCACTCGAGCCAAGCTATAGAAAAACCTGAGAATGAAAAAGTTATTGCGCCAAAAATCGACGCCCGGATATCTAATCGTAAATTCCGAAGATACAAGAACATAAATAAAGCTACAAGAACGGTTTGTAAAATTACAAAGACAGTCCACGATATATAAAACGGTTTTACAAACAGGATTATGTTAAGGGGATAAAATACTCCCGACTGGAAATTAGCCAGGTGAGGTTTTCCTGCCATTTCATAAGGATTCCATAAAGGCAGTTCGGGTCTCGATAATAAATCTACAGACAATTCTTTCCATGGGATGATTTGGCGAACAGGGTCAGTAATCAAGAAATTTTTAAACGGAACACCTGCCGGGCTTATTTCTGCATATAAATCAAGGAATGGATGGTAAAGGCCAACAATCGTATCAGATGGTACTGGTAAAAGACCTTTCAAAAAAACCTGCCAAAAGAAGACAAGAGTAACCAGAACAACAGAAATTTGAGGCCAAAATTTTTTAATCATGTCAGTTGTTAATTGTTAGTTGTCAGTTGTCAACTCTCAACCATCCTCTTAATTTCATCGCAAAATCTTTCACCTTCAAAGTCTTTTGCACGCTTTACAGCTTCGGCCGACATCTTTTGGAGAATTTCATCTTCCTTTGTAAGAAGCAAAGTTTTTTCTTCAAGTTCGCTCAAGGAATTCCATAATAATCCGCTTACATTATCCTCAACAATTTCTTTTTGCCCCCCTGCATTCAATACAACCGGTACTGCTCCGGCTCCCATTGCTTCAACTGTTGATATGCCAAAATGCTCAGCAAATTCAGGATGTTTCTCTAAGTCCTCTCCAAACCCCGATGCATGCCAATATATCTTTGCCTTCGAGTAAGTATCCCATAACTCATCATTTGTTTTATTCACTAAGAACTCAATTGGATAATCTCTTGAAAGTTTTTTCATAGTATTAAATTCCTCCTCATCTTCAGGCTTTACCCCCGTAGCGATAACAAATTTCCATCCGGGGATTTTTTTTGTTAGTTTTTTAAACGCTCCTATCATCACTGACTGTTTTTTATAATCTCCAACAGGCTTACTTGATCCATCAACAACGGTTCTAACATCTCTTACTCTAAATCTACCAACATGAAGTATTAAATTTTCTTTTTTTATTTTTTGTGGTTTTAGGCTCACGGGAGGATAAATAACAGTACTATTGACTCCAAATTGTTCATCAACGAAACTTTTTGAAAAATATGAATTACAAAAGACCTTTGTAATTCTCGATCTTTTTAATAAACTTTTTATACCTTTTCTCTCAGCGGTCACGATAGGTTGTTGAACATGAATGAATAGTCTCTTTGAAAGAACAAGGGGTATACTTCCGTCAGAAAGGATTATCATTTCATCGAAATTTTTAGATTCGAGCAGCCTTTTTAAAAAACTTACTTTTTGACTGAATATGTTTGGTTTAACTTTAGCTTGCGATAGGTCTATTGAGAATCTCTGAAGAATAGTATCAAAATCTCTCTCGTTGTCCCAAAAGATCGTAACGTCATTGTCGCGTGATAAGCATTCAGCGATTGTCAACATATATTTTTCGCCACCACCAAGATCGTCAAGGTAAGGATCATAAATTCCGATTTTCATATAGATTAAAGAGACAAAGGTACAGTGGAACAAAGTATTAGTGCATGAAAGGGAAAAGTCACTTTATATACTTTATATCCTCTGTTTCTATGTCTCTATGTCCTCTTATATCTGTATTCTATCAAGTCTTGATTCTCATTAATAGCTGTGTTAAAGTTTCATTATGGATCCTAATATTGTAGGCTCCCCGGTTTTATTGCTAGCCCTTTATATTTGGTCACTTATTGCCAAGGGAATTACTTTGTGGCGAGCGGCACATCTAAAACAGCGGAATTGGTTTATAGCAATTTTAGTTCTTAATACGCTTGGAGTTCTTGACTTAGTTTATCTCTTCAGGTTCGCAGAAAAGAAGCTAACCTTCAGAGAAATCCGCAGCTGGTTCCAATCTAGCAAATAGTCCTACTCACTATTCACTATTTTCTAGTTTGCTGTTTTTCCCAGAGCTTGGCGTAGGTGATGAACATTGAAAAGGCTTGATAAATTGACTCTATTAATCCCGCCGTACCATTTCTATATCCTTTTTCGAGTATGTACGAGCGAAAAAAGCCTGTAGTCATAACTCGCAAGAATCGGAAAGTATTCATTTTGGGATGATACGCCTTGGCTCTCAAATCGGCTTCAAATTCAGACCATTCATTAGTTTTTACAACCATTTGTTCCAAATTCCGATGAGTATAATGAAGAATAGGTTCATCTATTGTTCCAAAACGGCCCTCAGCTTCCGGCGTTTCGTGCACTACCCCATGCCAGCCTTTTAATTTGTCTTTACGAAACACACGTTCTACCTTATCTTGGAATCCCCAATCTTTTCCTAAGTAATATGCTTTCCTCTTGATCCGAAAGGCCCCAATATCCCCACCCACCCCAATTCGATTCTTTACTTCCCTAATAAACTCCGGTGTTGCCCGCTCGTCCGAATCTATATAAAAAATCCAATCGTTCTTTGCTAAAGACGCGGCTAAATTTCTTTGATCTGAAAAATGCTTAAATGGATTTTTTACAACTTTTGCTCCCAACTTTTCGGATATTTCAATAGTGTCATCTTCCGACCCCCCATCAACTACTATAATTTCATCCGCCAGGTCTTTAACAGACTTTATGCATTCCGAAATAACATCTCCGTCATTTTTAGTAATAACCAAAACAGATATCATATTCTCCTTAAATATAACACCATTCCGCCTGTACCTAACAGCCCCAACAACCCTAACGCCAACCCATATTTAAAACTATCAGGCTCATAAATAAATCTAACCGTATGTTTACCCTCTGGAATTATAACTCCCCTAAAAGCGTAATCCGCACGGTATATTTTTTCAATCGAACCATCCACAAGCGCTTTCCATCCGGGATAAAAGGGATCTGTCAGAACAAGAATCGCTCTTCTGCTTGAAGATGCTTCAATTATTATTTCGTTTGGTTTATAACTCTTGACAGCCGCTTCTCCGCGGGCCTCACTGGAAATTTCCCGATCAATACTTTCTTCAAGAAACGCTTCTTCTTTTAGATTCGAATCCTTATCAAACATCATGCTCAATAACTTTTGGTTGGAACTCTCAACTCTATACTTCCCTACCACAAGAACCCGCGGAAATACTTTTTGGTTCTGATAGACCTCGTATGATGTATCTTTGTAAACAGGCGTAAAGTAGTCTACCGGATATTCCCAAAAAGGATACGCCCATGCGTATCTGCCGTCGGCAATCTTATGGATTATATATTTAACTCCTAAAAAATTGAGCACATCCTGGGTATTGTCACCTCGCTTGGGAAAGACCACACCGGATCTCTGAGCTTTATGAAATTGTCCGTCAGATGCACCCCCTATAAATTCCCCATATCTTGCTATATATAAAGGGTCGTATCCTTCAATAATGGAAGCTCTATACGAAGCTGAAACTTCCGCGCCAAAATTTCCAAAAATTCGATCATAAGGCGCAATCGTAGACAAAAATTTCGAGATTGGAAGCTCGGGATAAACAAACTTACGAGGCTCAAACGGCTGCCATTTAATGGCAAATCTTAAAAGATCAAAAGCAACTATCAAAATTAAAAGGATTGGTAAAACATTGATGAATTTTTTATTTCGAACAAGAATCGCCGATATGACTATCGCTATCATCGATCCAAAGATTAAAGTGGGAAGCCTCAGGTTTGAGAAGGAAATCCTAACTTTGTCTTCTGGAATAAATAACTTTA
>JACQKO010000077.1 GCA_016204525.1 Candidatus Levyibacteriota bacterium
GATCTATTGATAGCGGGTCTGCAAAAAAGGTTTTAGAAAACTTAGTAAAGGAGAGTAAAAAGTATGCGCAATAAATTTCCAATTTCAAATTTCCAATTTCAAATAAAGATATCTCGGAAGTTTTTGGATCGGAGAAAATAACAGTGCATAAATTAGAGAAGATTTCGGACAATACTTTTAGAGTTCAAACAGATACAATAGAACAGGGTGGGAAAAATGAAGTTATTCGAGAACTTGAGAAGCGAGGGAAAATAACCGAAAAGAGTTTTGAAACCGTTGGTCCTACAATTGGTCAAGAAACCCAAGCTAATGCCATAAAGGCTGTGATTGTTGCTTCGATTGCCATAACAGCGTACATTGCGTTTGCATTTCGTGAGGTCTCAAATCCCGTTTCATCCTGGAAATATGGGGTCAGTGCCATAGTTGCATTACTGCATGACGTTCTAATTGTTGTTGGGTTATTTTCAATTCTTGGGAAAATTCTCAATGTGGAAGTTGATTCCCTATTTATTACAGCTCTCTTAACAATTATGGGTTTCTCGGTTCACGATACAATTGTTGTATTTGACAGGATCCGCGAAAATCTTCGAAAGAACTTTAACCTAAAGTTTGAGGAAGTAGTTAATAACTCCCTGCTTGAGACCTTAAATCGTTCACTAAACACTTCCTTGACAGTCGTTATAGTTTTGCTTGCGCTTTTGCTTTTTGGAGGCGAAACTACTCGTTGGTTTATCGTAGCGCTTTTGGTAGGTATTGTATCGGGTACCTATTCTTCAATATTTAATGCTTCCCAACTCCTAGTCGTCTGGAACGAATGGGACAAAAAGAAACATAAAGACTTAAAACTTAAAACTTAAGAGAGAGATTCTCGAACTATGTTCGAGACAAGAGTTGCGTCGGCGCGGCCGCGGACCTTTGGCATGAGAGCGCCCATTACTTTGCCCATATCTTGCATTGAAGATGCTCCGGTTTGGGCAATTGCTCCTTCGACGAGTTTTCGAACCCCAGCTTCCGACATTTGTTCCGGTAAATATGTCTTTAAAATTTCAAGCTCTTCTTCTTCTTTTTGTGCAAGTTCTTCACGGCCGCCTTTTTTGTAAAGCTCGATTGCTTCATTTCTCTTTTTAACCTCTCGACCAATCACTTCGATTACATCTTCATCTGTTGCTTCATAGCGTCGTTCACCACCGCTGTCTCGCTCCGCTCGGACAGCATCCACACTTGTCTTCGCTTCACTCGCAAGTGGGCTCCCTCGCTTTGCTTGGTCCGCCCCCTCGCCTTTCGCCGGAGCCGGGGCTCGGTCCGCCCCTTTTTGAATTTCGTGATATTGAATAGCGGACTTGAGCATTCGAATTGTCGAAAGTTTCAATTCATCTTTTGCCATCATCGCCTGCTTCAAATCCTCCTGAACCTTATCCTTAAGCATAACTTCGATTATAGCATAGGAGATTATAAGGCATAGTATAGATACATTCTAATAACGATACCCATGGCATATAAGAATGTATCCGTCTACTAGTATACTAGTAGACGAGCCCTTTCGATAGCTTCGAAAAGCTATATCAAATTGAACAAGGAAGTTAAGAAGGATTTGAACTCGGGCTCAATTAGGAGTATAATAACCGCCAAATGAGTCCAGAACGTGTTACTTCTGAAAATGAACCGACACTTGAGGAAATTGAAGCATCCGAGTTGTACTTTGCGGAGCTTGAGGACGCTTTAATACATTATTCCAGTTGTCTTCCTAAAGGGCGGTTCCACACTTTGACAGTTCGATCTAATCCTGAAGGTGAGCCAAATGTGGAATTAGTATCTGAAACAAGATTCCCACCTCTTGACGATCTTCCAACACACATTGAACGCCTTAAGTTTGTAGCTGGCAAACTGGATCATATACCTGTAGAGTTCTGGAAGGATTTTTATAGTAAACAATTAAAAGGTTCACGAGATATTCCATATATACCGATGCAGATTGTAGTATGGGGAACTTCAAACGAAGGAATGAGAAATTTCCGACGAGAAGCACTATCCTCTGAACTTCTTCTTGGTAGTTTCTCTTGGAGTAATTCAAATAATCCCGACACTTACCGCGACAGTTCAGAACAAAGTAAAAGAATGTTGTATAGCTACCTTACGCTTAGGAATCAAACCGCTCAATCATAGACTTGCATAAAAAGTTACAACATAGTCGACCAGAGCGAGTCTATAAGGGGGACTATTGACGTTTAACATCTCTTCGTTTAAACCCTGTATATTCTTTTCTTTTAAAAACTAATTGTGATCCGCCTACTGATCTGTATTTTTTACTATCATATTCTTTTTCAACAATGTTTCTTCTCCTTTCGATCAGCTTAAAGCTATTCTCATATTTTTCTAGCCTTCTCTTAACGTGCATGATAGTATTTCGGCCAACTTTTAGCAGATTACTAATATGTTCTATCGGATGGCCTGATATTAAATATTCAGCAATTATTATCCTGCGTCCTATTTTTAATTTCTCATCATGTGTTAACAATCCATCAGTTATCGTATCCACATCGGTACCATCTTTGGCTGCTAAAAATGCGTCTCGGAGTCTATTAAAAGCTTCAAATACTTCTTCTTTCTCTAATCTTTGATATCTTCTTCTCATATCAGTAGTCTAGTCGACTAGTAGACGATACTATTTAAATATTACTTAATTTAATGAACAATTACAATGTGTTTAAAAACCTTCTATGAAATTTCGTGGATTCTTTTAAGAAGATATTCTCGATTATTCTTACTCAGGTCTTCGTCGACTTCTTCGAAGAGTTTTTGGAGAATTTCTCCAATTTTTGGTCCTGGCTCAATCTTTAGCTCGCGTATTATGTCATTTCCATCTATGGCAAGATCATTGAGGGAGAATGGCGGATTAAGTTCCTTGGCAACTCTCTCTTTGAACTTCTTAAGCCTCCAAGATTCGGCTACCTGTGTGCCCCCGCCAAGTCTGTCACCAATCCGTAAGTCCATCATATCAGCAACGTTCTCTATTCCAACTCTTCTGATAAACCTTCTGACAGCAGAATCTGTAATGCGCACATCAACTGTAAACATATGCCAGCGTATTAAGGTTACAACCTTCTCTCGCTGTTTCTTTGAGAGTCTTAATCGATCGCATATTTCATATGCAATCCTGGCTCCTTTAACCTCGTGGTTATAGAAAATCACATGGCCCTCTTCATCCTCGCTTCTGACATAAGGTTTTCCAACATCATGCAAGAGTGTTGCTAAGCGGACAATTGGATCGCGTGAGGGGCAGTGTTTCAAAGATTCAATATTATGCGTAAACACATCACTTATGTGGTGCCTTCCGGGCCGGACCTGAGAAACCCCCTTACCTTGCGAAAGTTCCGGAATTATTTGATCAAGTAAACCTGATTTATCAAGAAGAACTACGCCTTCGTACGGGTGATCTGTTGCAAGGATTTTGAGAATTTCGTCTCTGATTCTTTCACCAGATATCATCCCAATGTTCGAAGCATTTTCAAGAATCGCTTTCCAAGTTTCCTTTTCGATCTCAAATTCTAATTGGGTTGCAAATCTTACTGCCCGCATGAGTCTGAGCGCATCTTCATTAAGCCTGTCACTTGGGTTCCCAAATGTCCGAATAATCTTTTTCTCAATATCTTGTAGTCCACCAAACGGATCGATGCATTCATCTTGCAGTTTACCCTGAGCGACCCCGCCTTGGCGGGGGAGTCGAAGGGCTATCGCATTAACCGTAAAGTCTCTCCGTGAAAGATCCTCTTCGATAGACTTGCCCCATTCCACCTTCTCGGGACGTCTCAAGTCTCGATATTGGCCCTCAGTTCTAAATGTTGTTATCTCAACGACTCCTTCATGCTCGCTTTCCTTAACCTTTGGCAATGGAATACCAACAGTACCAAATTTGTTGTCGTAAAAGGAGTTAGGAAAGATTTTTTGTATTTCCTCAGGTGTTGCGTCCGTAGCAAAATCCCAATCGGTGATGGTTCGTCCCATCAAGAAATCACGAACACAACCGCCTACAAAAAAAGCCTGAAACCCGGCCTTTTTAAGTTTTTTGTAAATTGACAAGACTCCAGAGGGTACTACTTTTTCCATACTCTATTGTGAGTATATCACGAAAAAGCTGGGATTTTAATTAAAAATGGAGCAGGATTAAAAATTTGAGTAAGATCGAAAGTATCAAGCTTAAATTAGATGCTCAATTCCGGCTTCTAAAGTTATACCAATTCCATTATCGTTCTGTTTCTCATGATTAGATTTTAGAGAAAGCTTATGGTCAACATATAGCTCCTCAAGCCTTCTGGTTTGCAATGCTCTCTGCGTCGAAGAGCTGAACAAAAAAGCAGTTGCTAATTTTAGGTAAACCCTTTGAACATCAATAGCAGTAGCGCCTAGACTCTCGAGTCTTGTTAAGTACGGTTCTAAAACTTGCTCAAACATAACTCTTTCCATGTTAGGGTGATCTCTTAATTCAGAGGCAATTTGTTTTTCTGTTCGAACAGTCCCTCGTGCTTTATTTCCTTCTATCATTTTGCCCAAAAAAATCCCCGCTAAACTTTGCGAGGAATCATACTTTTTGCCATAAGCATGATTTCCCTACCTTTAGGGGGTAATCACGACTCTAAAAAGGCAAAAAGTATACATAACTATATAAAAAC
This sequence comes from Candidatus Levyibacteriota bacterium, assembly GCA_016204525.1. GTDB lineage: Bacteria > Patescibacteriota > Microgenomatia > Levybacterales > GWA1-39-11 > GWA1-39-11. The sequence continues at coordinate 4,668 of JACQKO010000077.1, forward strand.
ATAGCATGAGTAAAAGTTCTTGTCAAGAGGGGAGAATCAAGATACAATATGAGATATGGTTCGACAAAGCTCACCGCAAGTGGTTCGAAATCTTGCGAAAGAATGCAATGATCTTATCGGAAAACATGTATTACTGAAGGGTTGGGTTGAGAGAACCCGAACACACGGAAAGGTAGCATTCTTTGATTTTCGAGATAGGTCAGGGATTATTCAGGTTACTGCTCACGAAAATTTAGCTCCTAAAATAGCCGAGCTTTCATTACAGGATGTAGTTAGGGTTGAGGGCGAAGTTCGCTCAAGGGATGAGAGATATATAAATCCAGAGATTGAGACTGGAAAAATTGAAGTGCATCTTGAGAAACTTACGATTATTTCAAAGGCGGCTGAAATGCCTTTTGACATGGGCGGCAAAGAATTAAGTATCGAACTACCTACTTTGCTTGATCTTAGGTCCCTTACATTAAGACATCCAAAAATTCTTCCCATCTTCAAATTGCAAGAGGCAATTGTTCAAGGCTTTAGGGAAATCTTAAAAAATGAAGGATTTACGGAAATTTTTGTTCCAACAATTGTTTCTTCCGCAACGGAAGGCGGAGCAGAGGTTTTCGAAATAAAATATTATGATCGGAAAGCCTATCTTGCACAAAGCCCTCAATTATACAAACAAATAATGACATCGGTTTTTGAGAGAGTATTTACTGTTGCACATGCTTACCGGGCTGAACCGTCAGTTACCACACGCCATTTATCCGAATATATCAGCTTAGACGCCGAGTTTGGGTTCATAGATGGTTGGACAGATCTTATGGACATGGCCGAAAAAGTTACGATAAGTATTATTGAAAACATTCGAAGCCGAGTTCAGAATCGAGAATTAAATCCGGCCAAAAAGTTTAATTTGCCGGAGATTAAAAAAAAGATTCTCAGAGTCAAATTGCAAGAAGCGCAAGATATATTGTTTAAGAGGACAAAAGTGGATCATCGTGACCAGCCGGATCTTGAGCCATCAGAGGAACAAGAGATGTGTCAATGGGCGCTTGAGGAGACGGGAGCGCCTTTTGTTTTTATTACTCACTATCCTAAGAAAAAAAGACCCTTCTATACTATGCCTGATCCTAGGGATCCTGAATACACGTTAAGCTTCGATTTAATCGGCATAAGCGAAGAGTGGGTTACGGGAGGTCAACGAATTAACGATTACAATATGTTGCTTGAACATATAGAGGAGTGGAAGAATACGCCGGAAAATTTTGAACTATATCTTCAGGCATTTAAGTATGGGATGCCTCCTGAGGGTGGATTTGCGATGGGCCTTGAGAGAATTACTAAAGATCTATTAGGGCTTTCGAATGTCAGGGAAGCTTCTCTCTTTCCTCGTGATATGGAGAGAATCGATCAAAGATTTTCTGTTCAGTCGCATATTTCATCAAAAAAGTAATTTTAGTGAAAATTACGTTCAGCGGGAAAACTATAATAGGTCTGTTACTTATCCTCAATATATTAATATTGTCGCTTGTTGTATTTTTGCTCCTAGAAATAAAAAAGAATGAAGTTTTAAATCTTGCAGCGGACATGGCGCCTTTAGCGCTGCCCCTATTGGCAGAAGATATAAAAAAAATTGATGTTTCTTCCCGCGCATATATCATCTACGACCCGCAAACAAGAACTGTCATCTCGGGGAAAAATGAAAAGCTTAGATTTTCTCCTGCTTCAGGCACTAAGATAATGACAGCCATAATAGCGCTTGAAGAATATAACCTTGAGGACGTCCTAACAGCTGTTGGTCTTGAAAATGTCGATGGATCCACAATGAAACTTAAAGAAGGAGAAGCAATAACTGTAGAGAATTTGCTTTATGGTCTTATGTTGCCCTCTGGTAATGATGCGGCATATGTGCTTACTTCTGTTTATCAAGGAGGAGAATCAGGTTTTGTTGCTCGAATGAATAGAAAAGCGAAAGAACTGAACTTAGTAAATACCAAATTTGTTGACCCCTCGGGATATTCGGATGATAATTATATAACCGCATATGATCTGGCGCGGCTTGCTTCTTATGCTTTAAAAAATCCAAAGTTTGCCGCAATCGTTTCAACCAAAAATAAGACAGTCACAGATGTTACCGGGGAAATTATCCACGAGCTGTCAAATCTAAACGAGCTTTTAGGAGTAGCCGGAGTAAATGGTGTAAAAACAGGATTTACGGAAGAAGCTTTAGGGGTTCTTGTTTCTTCTGTCGAGCACGAGGGGAAGGCCTATATAATAGTAGTTTTGGGAAGTGATGATAGGTTTCTTGATACAAAAAATATTATTGAGCGCGCCGTAGAGAAGATAACTTTAATATCCTACTGAGACAAAGCGTTAACATAAGCGGTAAATCCTTTTCCCTTAAAGACAACAATCGGTAAAAAGTATTGCTGATTCACATCTGCAATATAATATCCAAGAGAGACATCGGTAATATCAATTAAATTCGCATCTTCACTATCTGTCAACACAAAAGCATCTCCGCGCTTTAAATCCTCAAATGCAGTCTCCGCCGTCTTTATAGGATATGTGGAAAAGTTGGACGAATCAGCAATAAAGTGAGAGAAAGAAGCGTCCACCACATTTGGTAAATTGCTACCGCTCCTTGTTATAAAGTACATAAGACTTTCAGTTAGACCGGGATAATAAATTTTATGACTGTCAAGGTTTTTTTGGAATAGATCCAATCGGGCAAAATTCGCCTCATTAAGACTTTGTGCTTTTATTAAAGTACTATTTTCTAATTTTAAATAAGTTAAAGTATAGGTCTCTTGATCTAAATCTTCTCTTTCAAGATCCAAATTTTCGAGGAGTCTCTCCACCAACTCGAATGCCCCTTCTTTTCTTACTGCTTCTCCGGTCAAAGACTCGGAAGATTCACCTAGAAAGCTTGAGGAGATTTTAAAATTTCCTGTAGAGATATTTATGCGAATTGTTTGTCCCTCGGAATTGGTCCATTGATATTCTTCTTCAGACACTTTGCTTTCATTTTCCGTATATCCAATTAACCTGAGTTTATCCCTAGCGGATTTTAAAGCTACCAAGCTTGGTTCTTTCTTCTTTACTTTATAAACCTTCACTTGGCAATAGTACTTTTTATCAAAGTAAACGCATGCATCGGTAAATGCCGGGAGTTTGCCGGTTAAAGTATTAATTCTATACTCAAAATTTCGCGGATTTTGAATAGGGAAACTGACAGGAGGGAGCACTCCGAATTTTTGTTCTGGCGGAGCCGGAGGTGCTGGGAAGAAAAAATTTTTAGCTATCTCTCCCCCCTTAAAAAAAATAAACAAAATGGCGACTACAAAAAGAGAAGCAGCAAGAAGTTTTAATCCTATACGAACTTCGCTTGCAACTTGGGCAAGATGAGCCATATTTTAAAAAGTATCAAAGGTATCAAGAGCATCACGAGTATCAAGGGCTACTCATGGAAAAGATACCCTTAATTGAGTATATGAGATAGGCTGTGATAAAATCAAGCAAGTGAGAAATGTTAAGGTTCGTTTTGCTCCATCCCCAACAGGAGTCCCTCATGTGGGGAATATAAGGACGGCCCTTTTTAATTATTTCTTCGCAAAAGCAACAGGCGGAAAATTTATCCTTAGGATTGAAGATACGGATCAGGCAAGAAAGGTCGAAGGAGCAGTTCGCGCAATAGAAGAGTCACTTTCGTGGCTTGGGGTAAAATGGGACAAAAAAACTGTTCAGTCCATGAACCTTAAGGCGTACACGGAAGCGGCAAATGTCCTTATTTCAATCGGCGCGGCAGACAGGGAAAATGGCGCAGTTAGATTTAAAGTTCCTAAGGAAGGCAGTACTTTCTGGGTCGACGCAGTAGGAGAAAAGAAGATAGAGTTTAATAATTCTGAAATTGAAGATTTTATAATTCTTAAAAGCGATGGATATCCAACCTATCATTTAGCTAATGTTGTTGATGATCATGCGCAAAGCATATCTCACGTAATTCGAGGAGAAGATTGGATTCCATCCACCCCAAAACACATCCTTATGTATAAAGCTTTTGGTTGGGAAGACAAGATTCCAGTTTTCGCTCATGTTCCTAATGTTTTAGGAGCAGACGGTAAAAAGCTTTCGAAGAGAAGAGGTGCTAAATCTGTTATCGATCTCAAGAATGAAGGATTTTTACCGGATGCATTGCTGAATTATTTGATGCTTTTAGGATGGTCTCCAAAAAATGACCGCGAAATTTTATCAAGAGAGGAGATAGAGAAAGAATTTAAACTTGAAAATATCAACAGCTCCCCCGCAATTTTTGATGAAATTAAGTTACTTTTGATTAACTGAGATTAAATAAGACAATATACAATTTAAAATTTACAATTGACAA
>JACQKO010000080.1 GCA_016204525.1 Candidatus Levyibacteriota bacterium
CGAGACAGAAGGCGATACTGAAGCACTAGGGCTTTGGCTTGGACTGACAGATGGCGAAATTGAGGCGGATGGACTTACCGAGGGAGAAACACTTGGTGAAATACTAGGGCTTATTGACGGTGAGATAGATGCGCTTGGAGATTGGCTTGGACTGACAGACGGGCTGACAGATGCAGATGGAGATTGTGAAGGACTGATAGATGGACTGACACTTGGAGACACACTGGGAGAAACCGAAGCGCTTGGACTTTGGCTTGGGGATACAGATGGAGAAACAGAAGCACTGGGACTTTGAGAGGGAGATACACTGGGCGATACGGAAGGAGAAACTGAAGGTGAAACGCTACTAACACTTACTAGCGGATAATACTGACCAAAATATAGTTGTCCAAAATAACCTGTACCCACATGCTTATTCTACTTTTTCTCCTTAAATAATTCTTGCAATTCTTTAATTGTCTCTGCCACCGTAATATCCCACTTATCCTTATTAGCATCAAACAGCTCTTTTAAAATAGCTACCTCAGCAGGTGTCAATTCAATAACACCATCTTTATAATAAGTCCTACCATCTTTCTCGGTTGACCCTTCCGCTAGTTTCTTGGCTGCAGAAGTAGCGTCAAACAGTTTTGTAAAGGGGAATTGTTTGGCTTTATATGCCAATGATTTGGTGACAGGATTTACTCCTACTTCTTCGTAGAATAATATTGAAAGAAGTGCTTTATGTGTAGCTTTGATTATCTTCATATTATGCAATCGTTCCAACTGGGAAATATCTTGTTAATCCCCCAGGAATAGTTACTTTAATAAAATGGGTTGTGGTTAATGTTTTTGCACCTATTGCCTCTATTGCGTTGCCTGTTCCTATTGTAGTTACAAACTCTATCATATCCTGGTCAATGTCTGCTTGGTCAAGTATTAAAGGTGGTACTGCTGCTGTTGTGCTTGACTGATCGACATGAAGTGTTGCTGTTGGTGCCGCCGTTCCGATGCCGACATTGCCGTTTTCATCAATACGCATGCGTTCGGCGGGCGTGGATGTGCTAGGTCTGGTTTGAAACACGAGTGCTCCGCTCGTGGCACTCGTCCCATGTGAAACATGGACCCCGACTATGCGGGACGTTGCAAAGTTCGTTCCAGCTGCATCGTAAGTATTAAAAGTGAAGTTGGAACGATTACCGTCCGTAGTATCCGTATTAATTAATTGAAGTAGAGCTCCGTTGCCAGCGCCCGTACCTGAATCGCTAATCTGTGCAACGAAGACTGGGCCAGTACTCGTGTAAACTATGTTCAACAAATGGGTCGGACTCGTCGTGTTAATGCCGACTCGGCCTGTTGAGGTATCCACATACAGGTCGTCTGTGTTCACGGCAAAGTCGCCTGTGGTTGAAAGGGTAATGTTAAGGTTAGTTCCCGCTATGGGAGTCAAAGCCAAAGGATTACCAGTAATTGAGGAAATGGTATCTACATAAAGATTAGCCCACGCTACGGTTGTTGAGCCTAAATTATCAGTTGAGTCGGTATCGGAGATTAAAGAAGTATTTATAGCAACTGAGGCGAGGTTATCTAAAGCTGTGGTAGCCCCTTCTGCATCGGTTAGGGTTTTGGCAGTAATTGTTGCGGCTATCTGGTCTCCTACTACAATTGATCTTGCGGTACTACTTTCTTGTGCTCTGGTAATAGTAAAGGTATCTGTGGAAATCGCAGTTACTCTTACTATCTCAGCATTAGTAGTTAGGGGTTGTACTCCCGTAGGCCAGACAGTCGCATTAAATGGTACAGTAGGAAACTTTGTCCCATCTCCTGACTGAACCACCAACGAAGTTCCTGTATTAGCAGGACTAGGTGCTGTTAGAACAGTGCTGTATGCAAAATTTTTGTGTGCGTCTGGCATTTTAGTCTATTTCATCTTTATACTATCAACAATTTCAGTTGACATCAAGAGGGAAAAGTGCATTTGCATTCAAGAAAACCACGGGTGATAAACCCATGAAAGTCAAGGCAGGTAAAAACCCCCAATGTGCGACACAATGACGTTACTTGACAAAAAGCAACACTTTTTGTTAACTGCATCCCCAAAATAATCATTCTTTGGGGATTTGAAATACACGAAATTTGACAATTTTGAGGACTTTGTTTATAATCGTTTACGATTACATCGTAAACTTCTTGTAACGTTTACGTTATAATTATTTTATGATACCTCGGGTTTATGATGATTTGGATAATATTTTAAGAGAAGGTAAAGTGATTGTCATCTATGGGCCTAGACGGGTTGGGAAATCCACGCTTGTAGGCAATTATTTAAAAGAAACTCACCTTAAATATAAGTTAGATAGCGGAGATGATCTGGTCGTGGCCGGAATCCTTTCTTCACAAAGTTTTGACAAAATTAATAAGTTTGCCGCAGGATATGATTTAATAATAGTTGACGAAGCCCAAAGAATTCCGAAAGTTGGTTTGGGATTAAAAATTTTAGTGGATAATAATCCGAAATTAAAAGTACTTATTACCGGTTCTTCTTCGCTAAGTTTATCATATAAGATTGGAGAGCCTCTGGTGGGAAGAATGTTTGACTATATTTTATACCCCGTGTCTCAATTTGAATTTAAAAAGAATATGACTCCATTTGAGTTGGAACAGAAAAAAGAGGATTTTTTGGTTTTTGGATCTTATCCTGAAGTGATTGAGGCGAAAATTCGTGAAGAAAAAGCTAAAATCTTAACAGGAATTGCTAATTCCTACCTTTTGAGAGACATTATTGAATTGGAAAAAGTGGGTGATTCAAGGATTCTTTTCGATCTTTTAAAGCTTATCGCTTTTCAAGTTGGAAGCGAAGTTTCTCTAACCGAGCTTGGTTCTAATCTGGGAATTGATAAAAAGACAGTCACCAGGTATTTGTGGCTATTTGAGCAATCTTTTGTTCTATATAATCTAAGGGGTTATAGCAGAAATTTAAGAAAAGAAATTAGCAAAAAGAGCAAGTATTATTTTTGTGATAATGGTATAAGAAATGCAGTGATAAATAATTTTAATAATTTATCAACAAGGAATGATGTGGGGGCTTTATGGGAAAACTTTTTAGTAATTGAACGGCTTAAGAAACAGGAATATGCCCATATCGGGTCTAAATATAACAACTATTTTTGGAGAACTTGGGACAAAAAAGAAATAGATTGGGTTGAGATGAGAGATGGGAAACTTTTTGGTTACGAGTTTAAATGGGGGGGAAAGAAGCCTTCCAAGTCAAAAGATGCTTGGTTGGAGACTTATAAAAATGAAGCTGAGTTTGAAACTATAAATCAGGAAAATTATTTGGAGTTCATAACTTAAGAGATCCCTCTTTGAAGTGTTTGAGGCCTTTGTCATCCGATTCTTTTGGAACATATGGTTTGAAGTTGGGAATAAGTTCGATAATTTTTTTTCATAATTCATGGGACAAGTCAAATCTTTAGAATATTTATTCCTTTCCCCCATCCCGGGATTTCATCAGATTCAGTCCTTGGGAAATTATGATCTGAGGATACAACAATTCATGTTGTAATAGAAAACACCTAGAATTCTACATCTCTAGTGGGGATCAGAAGTAATAGATCAGGCTTTTTTTTCTTTTACGTAGAGCCAGGTTGGAGTATCATTATTCTCAAAAACAAGCAAAGGCCGGATTTTATTATTGTTTACCCATTTATCAACCACTTTCTTAAGTCCAAGGCGTTGTCCCCACTGTGATTTATTACTGTAATTATATCCTGCCACAATTCCGCCTTTGCGCACTTTTTTCGACCACTCGGAAATATCGTCAAATGCATCTTTAGAATCACCAAATGTATTAATATAAACAAAATCCAATGATCCATTCTTAAATCTTTTTACCGCATCCATTGATGTATCCTTGACGATCCGAGCATTAAATGTCGCTAATCTATTTTTAGCTTTATTATAATATGCGTTATCAAGTTCTACCTTGGTATCAATGGCAAATAATTCAAGATGGGGATTAACAGTAAGAAGACATTTAGAATATTTTCCTGTTTCAATTCCTATTTCAGCACCACGATTAAATCCTAATTCCTTAAATAATACGGACAAACTACCAGCTCTGCTACGATGTAGTTTATGCTGTGATTGATTTGCATTTAAATTATATTTGGCACGAATATACGTTAATGTATTCACATTATTTATTTTATATAAAACTAACTAAAATGCAAGTTCCCGCAAAAGTCAAATCTTTATCCAGTCATTTTCAGCATCATTTTTAGTCCCTTTTCAAGGTCAACTTTGGGTTTCCAGCCAAGAAACTTTCTAGCTTTCTCCGAAGATGATAATGTTGCTTTTGGTTCAATTACAGGCGGTCCATGAACAGGTTTTATATTTTTGCCCATGATTCGATTGATGATTTGCGCTACGTCATTTACTGAAACAGCTTTGCCTGCGCCGATATTAAATACTTCTCCTGAAAGGTCAGACTCTGCTGCAAGCAAAGTTGCATCAACTACGTCAGATACATATGTAAAGTCGCGGATTTGCTTACCGTCTCCATTAATTGTTGGGCGTATCTCTTGGGAGATAAGTTTAATAAATTTAGGAATTAAAAGGGCATAAGCACCATCCGGATTCATCCGTGGCCCATAAACACTAAAATATCTAAGGCTCACTGTTTCTAAGCCCCAAAGATCAGAGAACATCTGACAATACTTCTCTCCTGTAAGTTTTTGTAAAGAATAAGGTACCAATGGATTTGGCACCATGGTTTCTTTGAAAGGAAGGCGGTTTTGGTTACCATAGACAGAAGAACTTGAAGCAAATATAAACTTTTTAATTTTATGTTTCTTGGCAAGAAGAAGAAGCTTAAGCGTGCCGTCTATATTTGCTCTATGTGATCGCCAGGGGAAGGCAAGAGATTTTTGGAGGCGGGGAATGGCTGCCAGATGAAAAATTACTTCATTTTGTGAGACATACTTTGAAATGTTACCTAAAATTGAAGCGCGAACTTTTATAAGTTTTGGATGCTTTGGAAGATTTTCCCATTTGCCTTCTGAGAGGTCATCTAAACAAGTGACGCGACAGCCTTCGGCAAGTAGGCGCTCGACAAGATGAGAACCAATAAATCCCGCCCCTCCTGTCACCAAACAATTTTTAAAGTTGTTCATCTTTTGGATTTTTCAACTTAATTGCGGATATGATATATTACATCTTTTTCCAGTAGCTTCCCTACCGACCCCGATTCAACATGTCCCGAAACAGTCGGGATCGGGGTATGACCATTTTCTAAAGGTGCGCCATTCTGCCCCGAAACGGTCGGGATGGGGGCCAGTTCAATTTCAGACGACTTAATATCTTCAGTCGGACCTTTAAACTCAAATTTATTTGCGCGAAGCTTTTTGAGATCTTCATCGGACCAGCCCTTAACCGGCCAGAATTTCTCGACAAGCCAACTTAGGGGGCGGACTTGTTTATCCCAATTGTCATTAAAGAATAAATCCCTAACCTTTTTCTTGGTACGGCTAACTTCATTACCTGAATTAGGATATGGAAACCCAAAATCTCCGCCTTGAGTCCTAAACATGTGCGCATACCAGGTTTTATGATTAACAAGAACACGTCCCCCCGACAGCCAAGTCTTCACTGCAACTTCAATCCCTTGATTTCCCCAACTGCCAAAATTTTCACTACAAATATCTAACTCCCAATATTTTTCTCGGGTTAACATAAAACATGAGCCCTGTAAAGACATTGTTTCCGTCAAGCCCGTTTCTTCTAAACTTTTTCTATACTCCGGCCTTTTAGTGTACTCATTAAAATACTGAAAATGCGGCTCAGCGTCAAAACTAAATGAATTGCTTTGGGGCCTTTCTTTACCTATCCATATCATCTTTCTTTTCATATGTTTTGTATCATTGCAGTGTTCACATTTCTCGGGAGTTGGGCCCTGGTACTTTTTCCAACCACATTTATAGCATTTCCAGTCAAAAGCCCAGAGGTTGCGCATAGTGGGAGCCATCGTAACATTGTCTCCAGTGACCTTAAATGCCTGTATCATCTTTATATCAAACCCTTTATCAAAGGAACAATGTGCATCAATCTTCATCACGTATTTTGCTTTTGAGAGTTTTGCGGCCATGTTGGTTGCCGCGCGCTGGCCTACTGATTCAGGTACATAAATAATATTTACTCTTTCATGTTGAGGAATTTCTGGTTTAGCCCATTCTCCATCTAAAACAGCAATAACTTCCGTGTCCGCTTCGATATTTGCCAAGATATCTTCTATCGTTCGGGCTAAAAACATCTCATTTCTAGCCGGGATAAGTATGGACAAATCTTTCATAAGGTTTCCATCTCCTTGTTGTATTCCTTGGTCTTTCTGGGGCGTAAGATAAAATTGATACCTTTATCCACTGAGATTTTATACCAGGGCTTTATTCCGTAATCTGCGTTTCC
>JACQKO010000084.1 GCA_016204525.1 Candidatus Levyibacteriota bacterium
AAGACCATCTGTAAAATTTACTTTTATTTTTGCTTTACTTCTTAATTTTTTATTGTGGCAGTTATTGATTCCAATTTGGCACTTTCCGGATGAACAGGCCCATTTCGGCCAGGTTGCATTTAGAGCAGATCATAAAAGAGTCCAGAGATACCATGAACTTTCTACCAGTCGGGAAATCTTTGTCTCTGAGGAACTTTTAGGTACTCAACGTGATGGCCTAGGTAACAATCGTTTTACATATCATCCTGAATTTAAAATTAATTATTCAAAAACCCATAATGGACCACGCGAAGCCGAGATAGAGTCTCTGAATAACCGCAATGATCGAACAACTGAGGTACTGGAAGAATCCACTAGATACCCTTTACTTTATTATTATTTGGCAAGCTATGTTTACAATCTTTTCGGCAATAGCGATTTATTCACAAGAGTATACATCGTCAGGTTTTTTTCTTTAGTGATCCTCTTAGGAACAGTTGTAACTATTTTTGCTATATCAAGGTTGATCTTCCCTAAAAATTTTCTCTTGCAAATCAGCTTGACTAGTATTGTCTCCTTTATGCCAATGTTTATCTTTTCCTCGGCGGGCGTGACATCTGACGGCTTATTCAACTTTTTATTTATGTTGGCAATTTATCTTGTAGCCAAAGTAACCTTTTCTAAATACTCAATAAAGGATATTATGCTGCTTTTGGCCGTAATTCTGGCTGGTATCGGTACTAAATTTCAGTTTCAAATCATTTGGTCGGTAATCGCTTTTGCTCTCCTTTTTATTTTTTGGCGACTTAAGTTTAGAAAGAAACTAATCTTTTTAGGGAGTTTAATAGTAACTATTCCAGTAATTTTGATAACCATCAACTTTTTACAATTTTTTGTGAATGATCATGGAATTCCTCCATTCAAACAGTTCGTAAGGTTACCCACAATTCCCGAAACCGAAGGTTTACAGCTGAAGTCTACGGCAGAACTTCCGTTTACTAGTTATCTGGTCGGTGTTTTACGCCGCACTGTGGCAGAAACTCTACCTTGGTATTTTGGAGTCTACAAATGGTTATCTTTGACCTTACCGTCGATTGTTTATCGGATTATAAACAGGCTTTTAATTCTTTCGATTTTGGGACTTTTGATACTGATTTATAAGACCATAAGGCAAAACAAATTTGACCAACAAACAAAGGTGCTCATTTTTCTTGCCTATGTCGCAGCAGCATACTTTTTATCTATAGCCATCTTCGACTGGTTTTTTATCCGAGGCCATGGCTTCTCCTTCGGCATCCAAGGCCGTTATTTTTTTCCAACAATTATTGCTCACATTGGATTAGTATTTGTGGGTTTACTAACGCTTTCTCCAGAATCTTTTAAGAAGTGGGTAGCCGCAATATTAGTTATAGCAACCGTCATCTTTAACTATTTTTCGCTTTTCTGGGTAGCTTCTCATTACTATAATTTAGAATCTCTAAACACGCTTATTATTCAGGCCAGTCAGTACAAACCAGAAATTATTAAGGGTTTTGGAATTGTTTTGATCTTGTTATTATCCATCATCTCAACGATACTTTTCCTTCATGAATATATGAGGATATTTGTTAAGACCAAGCATGCAGACTTTCCGTAAATTACTATGTTTTCCCGATTTATTGTAAAATACAACTACTGTCCGCTGCCTAGCACGGGCTTTTTAAGTAAAGTTTGTGGCTAAAATAAGCTGGTCTAAAGCTCTCATTGATTATATTTCTGATGAAACTTCAAGCCACGCCTCTATTGCTGCAAAATATGGCGTTTCTGTGCAGGCAGTAAAGAAACGGGCGTCAAAAGAAAAATGGCAAAATTTACGTACCAATACTATACAAAAAGTAGGCCAAAAGTTACCTGAAAAATTAGGTGAGGAAATAGCACAAGTTAATGCTAAACACGCCAAAATTGGCCGTATGTTGACCAGAAAGGGCATAAAAGCTATCAATGAGCATAAATTGGCCCCTAAAAACTTTGATGAGGCCAGGGAAAGTATCAAAGACGGTGTAAGAATTGAACGGGATGCTCTAAATATCCAAGACAGATCTCAGCCCCCGGTAGCTATACAAATCAATTTTGTGGGTGTACCACAAGAGGAAATTAATAAATGGACATAATTACACTTCAGCCGAATAAAAAACAATTTGAATTATTTTCAGCCCAGGAGAAATATATCTTTTATGGTGGTGCTAAAGGGGGTGGAAAATCCTGGTGTATTCGCTGAAAGCAAATCCATAGAAGACTAAAATATCCTAAATCAAGAGGGTTACAGCTTAGAAGAACATATCCTGAGCTTTTGCGTACTCATATTGAAAAAGTCCTTCAAGAATTTGACCCTAAAATCTATAGGTACGACAATCAGAAGCACTTTCTTTAATTCCCTAACGGATCTGTTTTAGAATTTGGTTCCTGCCAATACGAGCAAGACATTAAACAATACCAGGGGGCAGAATATGATGATATTGGTATTGATGAAGTTACGCAGTTCACCGAGCACCAATTTAACATATTCAAATCAATTATTCGTACTACCCGATCAGATTTAAAAACACAAATGTACCTTGCTGCAAACCCCGGTGGCGTTGGTCATGGATGGGTAAAAAGACTATTTATTAACCAAGACCTACCGGATCATAGATACATCCCAGCAAAAGTCTACGATAATCCGATTTTGATGCAAGCCGATCCTGAATATATAAAGCAACTAGAAAATTTACCAGATGCTTTAAGACGTGCTTACTTAGAAGATGATTGGGATATTTTTGAAGGTCAAGTGTTCAATGAATGGCGAAGAGAAAAACATGTAACTGCCAAATTAGATTACTCACTTGATGCTTGTAAAAAGATCATTACTTTTGACTGGGGATATAACGCTCACGGTTGTGCTTTGTGGCTTGCCTATACCCCAGAAAATAGGTACGGAGTAAAGAGAGTTTATGTGTATCGAGAGCTATACCAAAATCAAAAGACACCCAAACAATGGGCAAGAGAAATAAAAACATTAATTCAAATTGAACCGGTTGAATATATAGTGCTACCTCATGACTGTTTCTCGAAGCTTGGCGGAAAAGACTCCATTGCTGATGTATTTCAACGTGAGCTTGGTATTCCAATAAGACCGGGGTGAACATTACAAAAGGATGCAAGGAAAAATAGGTTGGCTATTCACATCAATATTTTAGTATGGCAACAGACAGCGAACCATACCTACAGGTTTATGTTAATTGCAAGAACACAATTAGAACCCTGCCCGAGCTTGTTTATTCAACAACCATTCCTGAAGATGACGACACAGACGGTGAGGATCATGCATAAGATGCTTTATCGACTGGTCTCATGTCCAGAGTCGAAGTTTCTTTAGCATCTGGCCCAATAAAAGTACAGGAAAAAGAGAAAGTTGATAGACAACATTTCCCTGTTGATGAAAATGGTGAAATTATTGGCTTTGACCTGGACAAGTTTAAAGAGGCAATGAAATATCCGCAAAATAAGAATTGGGAATATACTTAACGCGTCCGAACATGGTCTCAGATGGCTGAGCGTACAGGTCTGACCCCATTCTATCGCTATAGCCGCACTTCCGGTAGTGTCTCACTCCGAGGCTAAATGAGACAAATGTGACACTATAAAAAGGGCTGTCTCAAAATACTGGTGATATAGATTGATATAGTCTAGCGGTTTAAAATTATGATCGACAGGTTTAACACAGAAGCGAGGCTCACCCAGGCAATGTAAGGAATAAGAAGCCAACCTGCGAACTTTGATATTTTCAGGAAATTTTTTATAGTCAAAAAAATTGCAAGCCAGAGTAGAACTATACCTACAAACGCAGCAATTGGTGATTTTAAACCGAAGAATAATATTGACCAAAGTACGTTCAGACTAAGCTGGATAATGAAA
>JACQKO010000007.1 GCA_016204525.1 Candidatus Levyibacteriota bacterium
CCTTATGAGTACCAATCCGCTGCATATTAAATAGTAAATAAAAAATATAAAAAATACATATCAAAAATAAAATATTTTAGGCTATTTGATATTTAATATGTATATTTGCTATATAATTTTTAATATTTTATATCAAACCAAAGTATACCTTTTTTTAGCTTTATTAACAACTCAAACTTGACAAACAACAAGCGATATTCATATCATAAAATATGGATCCAAAGAAACAAGAACTAAATCCTGAGCTTAAAGAGATTTATGACAGGGTTATGAATACTCAGGTTAAAAGTCCTTCGTCACCCACCTCTGTCTCCGCTGGCGTTCCGCAGCCGGTCTCCCTTGCTAACGCTCAGTCCGACCCCACACCTATCAAGCATGTTGACCCCTTCGCTAGCGTTCAGTCCGCTCCCACCTCTGTCTCCGCCCCGCAGAGCGGGGCTCCGCAGCCGGGCGCTAGCGCTAGCGCTCAGTCCGCCCCTTTTGTTTTCACGGGAAATAAAGTTACAACGCCGCAGGAACCGACTGCCTTTCAATCACAAACGTCTACTAATAAAAAAATATCAACACCTATAATCGCGGTGTTGGTAGTGGTTTTAATTGTCGTGTGGGCTCTTTTCTGGGCAAAATTCTTCGGCCTAATCTGAGGCTTTGCCTCATCCTGAGCCCCGCCTCTGGCGGGGCGAAGGATCTATGAAGTCAATTTCTTAGCAGTCTCATCAATGCTCATCATTTTTGTTTCTTTCGAATCTCGATTTTTCCATTCTACTTCTCCCTCGCCAACTTTTTTCGAAATTACCAAGCGAACTGGAATTCCAATAAGATCTGCGTCAGCAAATTTCTCACCGGCCGACACATTCTCTCGGTCATCCCATAAAGCATCAATTCCCGCATAGGTTAGTTTTTCGTATGCTCCTTTTGCCCATGACTCGGTCCCCGGGTCCTCAATATGCACTAAATGCACATCAAACGGCGCAACCTCTTTTGGCCAAATAATTCCCTTTTCGTCATTATGCACTTCAACAATTGCCCCCATAAGTCGGGAAATACCGAGTCCATAACATCCCATAATTACCGGTTTCTGTTTCCCGTCTTGGCCTTTGTAGGTCAATCCGAAAGCATCTGAAAAACGTGTCTTAAGAGGAAAGATGTTCCCAACCTCGATAGATTTTGATTTTTTTAATGGTCCGTGACCTAGATCGCATTGCTTGCCCTCCTTGACCCTTGCTATTTCGACGTTCTGAGAGAAATCCCCGCCCGGACAGTAAATTATTTCATCCTCTCCGTTTTCAGTCAAAACTTGGAATTCATGAGAAAATTTACTAAATTCACCGCCTGAGGCTTCAGTTAGAACCGCTTCTACTCCGCTTTTCTTAAATATATTTTTATATGCATTGATCACCCTATCGTAATACTTGTCGAAATCTTGCTCATCCCTGTTAAAGCTATATAAATCCTTCATCAAAAATTCTCGACTTCGAAGAACTCCGCTTTTGGCTCTTGCTTCATCGCGAAACTTAACCTGAATTTGATAAAGATATAAAGGTAAATCGCGATAAGAAGATACGAATTGGCGAACTAAGGGAACCAAAACCTCTTCGTGCGTTGGTCCAAGAGCATATTCTGTAGCCTGCCTGCTTTTAACTTTATACAGAGCATCGAAACTATCCCATCTCCCTGTTTTCTCCCAATTAGCCTTGTTCTGAAGCGCAGAAAGCAAAACTTCTTGGGCGCCGGTTTTATCCATTTCCTCGCGCACAATGTTTGAGATTTTATTTAAAACCCGAAGCCCTAGGGGAAGATAATTATAAACACCCGCAACCTCTCGTCTTACAAACCCCCCGCGAGTCAAAAGCTTCGCATTTTTTGAGGGTTCGTCTGATGAGACCCCACGAATTGTCTTTCCAAATAATTTCGAATATCTCATAATTAATATAGTTTACCACCAATTGGAACATCTTTGTCAGGCACAACCAGAATGCACTCGTGATTTTCGTCCGGAACACCAAGCGTTAATACTTCAGAGACGAATGGCCCGATTTGACGTGGAGGAAAATTAACAACTCCCAATATCAACTTTCTTACAAGATCCTCCTTCCTGTAATGTTTTACCAACTGAGCGCTAGATTGTTTAATACCAATTTCCGAACCAAAATCTATGGTCAGTTTATAAGAAGGTTTGCGAGCTTCAGGAAAATCGTTAACCTCGACGATTTTTCCTACTCGAATATCCAATTTTTGAAAGTCATCAATCGTAGCCATATTTTCAACAAAAAACCTCATCCTTATCAAGGACGAGGCTTGCTCGTGGTACCACCTTGGTTTGTACATTCGAAAATCGAACGTACCTTAATTTACTTTTAACGGTTAAGTCCGTACTGCTTATCGCAGTCAGCTCGTTTGGCAGGAAACCAAACTCAAACGCCTTTAATTAATATAATACCATAAAATAATATCGTGTCAATCATGATTTTGTTACAATAAATATTATGATCAAAAACTACCGCCGGCCTTTCCTTAAAACTGTGGCAGCTGTTATGGCTGACTTGTCAGCTATATGGTTCGGTCTTGCATTTATTACACCCAACTTCTCCCCTCTTATTAATCCTGATACTATAGTTATTTTGACAAAGGATATAACCTTTGGTATACTTTTTTTACTAGCAGCAACAATTATCGAAAAACTATTATGAAACCATCGGACTTTATAGATTTAACAAATACAGCTCAGGTTTCAAGTGCTTTGCTGTTAATAGTTGTTCTTTTGCTTATAATTGCATTTAAAGTTGTAGATAATAAAAAAACTTCCTCAAAGCCTTCAAAAAGATAAGATTTTAACTATCATCAAAAGCATTTGTTGACAATAGCATTATGAGGAGACTTTCTTAATTGCTTCTGCAATTAAATCGGATATTGATAAAACTTCAAGTTTTGCAAATTTTTTGTCTTCGGGAACCGGGATTGAGTCTGTAACAAAGATTTTTTCGGCATTCGAACCCGACAAAATCTCGCTTGCGTTTTCGCTAAAAACCGGATGGGTGGCAAAAACATAAACTTTCAAAGCGCCACCTTGCACTAATGTATCAATTGCCTGTACTACGGTCTTGCCTGTAGAAATAATATCATCAATAATAAAACATTTTCCTCGAATCTCTCCCTCATATTCTGCAACACGCACCTCTCCACTCTCATAATTTCTATCTTTGTTAATAACTACCTGATTCACACCGCCCAAAAGTTGATCTAAAAGTTTTAATCGACGAATTCCTCCCATGTCAGGAGATACAATTGTTATGTTGTTCGAATTAGGTTCGATCTCTTTTATTTTTTTGGCGAACATTGGAAGAGCCGAGAGATCATGCACGGGAATCTTAAACATCTCAGGAATCTTAATTGAATGGGGATCAATCATTATTATTGCGGAAAGTCCGCTGCCCTGAATCATGTTTATAATGACCTCGAGCGGCACTGCTTCTCCAGTTCTAAACATATGATCCGCCCTCATATACGGAATGTAAGGAATAACCCCTATTACTTTATCTGCACCGTTTTTGATTAGGGCATCAACGGTAAATGATAATTGAAGAACTGCGCTGTCAACAGGCGCGTTTATTGATTTCAAAACATAAACCCGATCACCTACTACTTCTATTGGAATGCGAACTCTCTGTTCTGTATCTGGGAAAACAGTAATTTCAGGATAGATTATTTTGGCCCTGAGTTTGTCCGCGATAGATTCGGATAGAGATTTATTTTGGGGATCACCAACAACTATCATTGTAATAAGCCAATACTACCAATAAACAAATAAACAAATCAATCTTTAAATGAAGC
>JACQKO010000083.1 GCA_016204525.1 Candidatus Levyibacteriota bacterium
ACCAAACCAATTAACAAATGTTAAATGTTTAATTAATTAAACAATTGGTCATTGTACATTGGTTTGAAAATTGATCAAATTGGTTATTGATCATTGAATTTGCTAGGGCAAATTCTTTTTGAGGTTCTCAAGGTCATCTCTGAGAGCAATTATTCCGCGAGATAAATTAATTATCTCCTTTTCTATATTCTGAAGCGATTTGCTTGACTCAACATGAGACACTTTTTCTTGCGATTGTTCGCGATCTTCTTCAAGATAGTAACGGTCAATATCTTCTGAAATATCTTCAACATCAGCTTCAAGCTCTTCAACATTTCTCCTCATCTTCTTGACGTTTCCTTCAAGTCCTTCTACGTCTTCTGCTATTTCTCCAAATCCACCCTCAAGTGCTCCAACGTCTTCCTGAATCTCTCCAAGATCCTCCTCTACATCCTCAAGGCTTTCATGAGTTCTGTTTACAGTTAGTTGAATAAATAGGGCAAGATATATGGCTTCAAGGGAAACAACGGTTGTAACAAAAAGAAGTACAGTTTCAAGAGCAACGCCTGCAAAATAGACAAAAAAAGCCACAACGAACAAAATACTGTGGATGATAAGTGATTCTGGCGTTCCCACCCACTTTGTCATTCTGATAGCAAGCTTTTCAAGTTCGGTTTCTTTTCTTGTTGATTGCTTCTTGACCATCATAATAGGTTAATTGAGGTTCTGCCTCATCCCGAGGCCCCGGCTTGCGGGCCGAAGGATCTAGTTAACTATTATAGTCCTGGGCCTTTCGACATGGCAACCCCCAATGAAACACTTTGGGTCATTTCGGCGAAAAGCTTGTAAATAACTCGGAACAGTTATTCCCGCTACACTTAACGCAAGAATATTTGTAGTTGCCAACAATTGACTGGTGATGAAGGGGGGAGGAGATCCACCACGCAACTGTTTCATCTTCATTTGAGCCTACTTTGGCATTCTCCCAGATCCAAAAGGTGAGATTTCGGTTGTAAAGTCCCGAATGGATTGTGCCATTCACCAATTCCCCGGCAAGCTCCGCTGACCGTGCTTTCGCAAGCTCACATACGCTTACCTCAAGCTCAAAAGGCGCTAGTCCTTGAGAAGCACGATGTTGATTTATAAGGTCAAAGATTCTATCAGAATTGAGATTTTGCTGTTGGAGAACAGGTTCGACTGGATTTGAAGTAGGAGTTACGAGAATCTCAGGTTGTGTTTGCACGGTTGTTTGAGGAGATGATTCTTTTGGAGAAGAAATTATGACTGATGATTGATTTGGATCTGGATTCGTTTCGACCTCGTTAATACATGACTGAGTTAGGAGCTCATCACAAAGCGGGGTAGATACCAACATAGACGAGCATGAACTCGCACTGGGCAAAACTGTTGCGGCTATTGTTTTATTAACAGCTCCTGTCAGAGCAAAAAACGCCGTAACAAAGAGCAAGATTATCCTGCCTTTTAGCATAAAAAAACCCCGATATCACATCGGGGTTAAACAAGAGGTGGAAGTATAGCAAAATGAGGAATGAAAGTCAATCTCGCAGTAGAGCAGTGAATCAGTAAAGCGGTGGTCAGTATTCGGTAGACCAGTACTGTTGCACAGGCTACAGACTTACTGCTATACCGTCCTACAGTTATACCGAATTAGGGAGTGTTTCGAGCTTATTTTTAAGATCCGGATATTCGCCAATTATTTTTTCAATATCTTCAGATTCTAAATATAATTTTCCGTGTTCTTCGAGGGCTACAAAAGCCACGGCTTTAACTTCTGAAATTGGGAAAACTTTAAAAATCGGAATATTTCTTAATGCTTTTATTTTTTCTTCAAAAGTCATTTGACGCAAATTATAACCCTTCGAATCCCTCAGGGCAAGCACCGGGTTTGGAGGTTGGCCCTTCGGTTCACTGCGTTCTCTCAGGGCAAGCCCTCGCCTTAGGGGTTTGGCCTTGTTCGAGCCTTAATCATTGGAGTTCAATTTCGTTGTTTTTTAAGTCAAAGCTGACTTTGAAATGATCGAAGAAACCTTTTTGCCCTAAGATAATGGGCGTATGTCTAGGTAAAGTATCGCTAAAATAAAAGTCGCATTCATATTCTTTACCATCTACGTATAAAGCTATAGTTTCTTTAACTGCTTGAAATGTCTGATTGTCCGCAGCAGTAAAGCCAAAAGTTTTTTTGTTTTTAAAATTTACTCCAAGCCAAAGAGCTATATTGCTATCACAAAAACAAACATCTGCACCCGAATCTATTAATGCTAAAATCTTAGGAGTAATTTTGTGAGTTTTCTTAAACCCCAATCTGATGCCAACTAAAGGTTTCAACACGGGAATGCCGGAAGCTGTGGGTAAGGCAGTATAGGGGAATTTAGACATTATGTTATAAACCCAAAGTAGTTATCGGAGGCTGGGAGTAAAGAGATATCTTCTTTCGTTTTTTTTACCTCTTCGCTTATCTCCTTAAAGGTCTTTGCGTGTGAAACAACTTTACCCTTTGTATTTACAGCAACCCAACCTGTTTTGTAGCCTGATAATGATTTTGTTAAATCTCGAGGTCCCTTCATAAAATTAATTATAACAGGAGATTGGGGGCTTGACAAGTAAGCCCAATAAGGCTAGAATGGTTTCACCTTTCGAGGAAATAAGATCATTTATGATATTTAACTCAATTAACCAATAAATCCCGATTGAATCGGGATCCCTATTGTTAGCACTTCTTGCCTAATTACGGCTAATCTTGTCTTCTCGATACGGTTTAACAATTGAATTTTAATGGACCGCTAGGCAAAACCTGCGGTCTAGGTGATTTGCAATAAGCCTGGGCCTGAAGTTTACCTGGCTGAACGCCTCGTTTGCAACGAGGAGGTAGGGGGTTCGATTCCCCCCAGGTCCACACTTCGCCCCGCTTTTGCGGGGCTCAATGCAAGCATTCTAGTGTGTTTTTGCCTCGTCGCCGAGGGCAATTTTACTCGGGACGAGACAAAAGCATATTAGCCCCGCCTTTTGTGGGGTAAAGCTAGCACATTGAAAATTGGGGTTATATAAATCCCGCACCAAAATTGGTGACGGGATAAATTGTTATTCTCAAATATAAAAATTCCGCCAAATCTGGCGGAGTCTTTTTTGAGTACAACTAGGCCAAAGCACTAGGTCCTTCGCGGCTTAACCGCCGCTCAGGACATAGCAAGCTATGGTTTTTTAAAATCTACGCTATTTTAATGCCATTAGTGGATGCCTTGGAAGTATTGACCGAAGAAGGACGCTTCATGGTTCGCGAAACTCGTCGGGGAGTGGCCAATGACACTTTGATCCGACGGTGTCCGAATCCGGTAACGGATCTCGATGCAAAGTCGAGAAAACCTCGTAGTAAAAGCGGTCTTACACCGCGCTCATAAGAATAAACCAATAAACAAATAACCCAATAAACAAATCAATTATTCAATTTATAATTCTTAAATTTTTAAGTTGATTGGTAGTATTTGTGGCATTGGTAGTATTGGTTTATTAACTTGCGGGTGGGGTGTAGGATCGTATAGCTGCAGGTGGGGAACCCGGTGAACTGAAACATCTAAGTAACCGGTGGAAAAGAAATCAGAGAGATTCCCTTAGTAGCGGCGAGTGAAAAGGGAAAAGCTCAAACCCCTTGTGCATAGCACAAGAATATTCAAATAAACAAATAACCCAATAAACAAATCAATCAAGCCAATTTTAAAATGATTAAATAATTAATTTTTCCATTTATTAATTGATTGGTAGTATTTGCATATTTGTAGTATTGGATATTCTCGCGCTGTGCGCGAGAGGGGTTGTAGGACGGCTGGCTTAAATGCAAAAGGTTACAAGAATTAGGTAGTAGAAAGCGCTGGAATCGCGCCGCCATAGAAAGTGATAGCCTTGTAAACAAAATCTAATTCTACCTTCGCCTGTTCCTGAGTACCATGGGGCACGATTAAACCCTGTGGGAAGCTGGGGCGACCAAGCTCCAAAGCTAAATATCAATACTTACCGATAGTGAACTAGTACCGTGAGGGAAAGGTGAAAAGCACCCCGGAAGGGGGATGAAAGAGTACCTGAAACTAATGGCTAACAAGCAG
>JACQKO010000081.1 GCA_016204525.1 Candidatus Levyibacteriota bacterium
CTCCTACTCCAACACAAGCTCTGCCTACGTCAACTCCCACTCCAACCCCGCTTTCTGAGAAAGATATAGACACAATTGATCTGGGGGATCCCGAGGCTGATCTTAAAAGCATAGAAGATGATGTAAAGCAACTATAGATTGCATCCTGCCTCAGCTCCCTTACCCGCTAATTGGTTCTGACTATTTCTTCAAGTAATTCTTTTGGAGATACAATTTGTAATGGCATAAATTTCTTTTTTACATCAGCACGGAGGATATGTTTTTTATCAAGGGTAACTAAATAATCGCAGCGAGTTAATTTTGCACCAGCAATAAGATGGGCATCTTCAACGTCTATTAAGTCTTGGTAGGGTTCTATTTCCTGGATTGTAACATTCTTTCGGACCACTAGGCCGCTTTTGAATATAAATTCTTTTATATCCTCTCGTGCCTTTCCAAGCTTAGTGGGTTTATCTTCCTCTAAAATTTCTTCTATTACAGTTTGTGACGTAATGCCTCTTATAACATCTCTATTAACTAAGTTAATCAATTCTCGTGATCCGCCTGTTGACGAAAGAAGTGCAGATATAATAACAGAAGCATCAAAATAAACTCTCATGGAGTTCTTAGGCAAATTTTTTTCGCAGCTTTTTAGTGAGAGGGCGAGGCAATTTATCCTCTTTTAAGAATTCTTCGATTTCTGAATCGCTATAGATTCTATATGGCACATTACTTCCTTTTTGTGTTTCTATTACTACCTGGTTTCCTTCTTTTCTTGCCCTAACAATATCTCCAGTTGCAATTCCTAGAACCTCTCGCCATTTTTTAGGAATAGTAACCATACCTTTACCTAATACTTTAAGCCATTCCTGATTGGAACTAACGTTTGCTTGAGTCATAGTTTATAAGTTTAACTTTCCAACTTTCTATATTTTAGACTAATCAACCAACTGTGTCAAGACCGAACAATCTACATAAATTAAAAGGTAATAGCCCCGTGGACTGTTCCACCGTGTTATTCGAAGCTAGTCTAATGATCTGAATTATTAGACTAGGCACAAATATTTGCTCGTGGTACCCTTGATACTTTTGATACTCTTCGACTAGTACGCTAGGTTCTTAGGATTTCCGGAAAGAAATCCATTAATATTCTCTTCGGTTGTTCGTAGAATTCTCATTACGGCTTCGCGGCTGTTGAAGGCGTTGTGGGGAGTAATTACTACTTTTGGATTATTTAGGAGCATGTGATTTTCAAGAACAGTTTTTAGGTCTTCGATGGGAAACTCCTTGTGTAGCAATTCGTGCTCCTCGCGAATCATAGACTCTTCTTCAAGAACATCTAACCCCGCTGCCGCTATTCTTCCGCTCTGAAGAGCGCCAACTAATGCCGTAGTATCAATAATTGCACCGCGTGCAGTGTTAATGATGATAACTCCATTTTTCATCTTAGAAAATGCATCTTGATTCAACATGTGATGAGTTTCTTGATTGTAAGGAACGTGAACTGTTATTATGTCTGATTGCGAAAGTAATTCACCCATTGTTACGAATCGAAATCCTAAATCCGCCGCAAGCTTTGGATCAGGCGTTCTTTTGTGTGCAACAACATCCATCCCAATTCCTTTAGCGATTCGAATTACATGCGTGCCTATGTTGCCTACTCCGATCACTCCAAGTGTCTTGCCAAAAAGATCAAATCCGGTTAGCCCAGATGGAGAAAAATTTCCTTCACGAACCCTTTCATGTGATTCTATAATTCTCCGCGAGATTGCAAAGATTAAGGCAAAAGTGTGTTCTGCAACCGTATTTTCACCATAGCTTGGAACAGTCGAAACAACAATATTGCGACGTTTGCATTCCTCAATATCTATATGATCAAAGCCTGTTGACATAGTTGCAATGAATTTTAAATTCGGCATTTGATCAAGCACTTGTTTGTTTACCATGGAATATACAAAAACCACTATCCCATCTACATCCCTTGCAGTCCAAACATTCTCCGCTGTTAAGGTTTCGGAATTAAACGAAATATCAATTGTGTTTCCAAATTTCTGCGCAAGGTAATCTTTTTCCCAATCCTGCAATTCAAAACAATTAATCCTCATAATTTCTAGGTTACTATAAAACTTCCTGTTTCATCAACAGATAATTTTTCTTCCTCGCCTTTTCTTATTTTATTTTCAAGAATCATTTTTGATAAGTAGCTCTCTATGTGATCCGCAATATATCTTCGAATATTCCTTGCTCCAAAAGTCGCATCATACGCTTCTTGCGCAATTTTTGAAATAACACGCTCATCAAAAGTAAGCTTAATACCATTGTCTGAGAGTGTTGCAAGAGATTCAGAAAGCAATATTGATGAGATTTTCAAGATTTCTTCTTGTGTCA
>JACQKO010000082.1 GCA_016204525.1 Candidatus Levyibacteriota bacterium
ATAACAAATCACACTAAAAATCAGATTTATTCAATATTGAAAAGACGAAAAAACAAAATTGAACAAATTCGTGAGAGTATAAAAAATGTTCAGATAATTAATTTACTCGAAGTTGATATTTTACCAAACGGAGATTTAGCAATTGATGATAAAGCACTCGAATATATTGATGCCGCAATAGTGTCAATTCACAGCGTGTTTAAAGCTCCTCGTGACCAAATGACCAAAAGAGTTATTAAAGGACTGTCCCATCCAAAAGCAAGAATCCTAGCTCACCCAAGTGGAAGATTGATCAATCAACGCGTCGGTTACGAATTGGATTGGGATGAATTGTTTGATTTTGCGCTTAAAAATAATAGAGCCATTGAGATAAATGCATGGCCAACAAGACTTGACCTTACTGACCAGCTAGTTTTTGAAGCAAGAAAATTAGCCGTTAAATTCGTTATAGATACGGACGCTCACGCGACTTATCAAATGGATAACATGTTTTATGGAGTTTCTGTTGCTCGCCGCGGGTGGTGCGAGCCAAAGGACATTTTGAATACTCTACCTTACGAACAGTTTTATAAATGGCTCACAAATAAATAGTTTCCAGTTTCGAGTTTCCAATCTCCAATTAATTGATCAATTTATTAATTAACTGGCAACTGGAAAATGGCAATTGGAGATTGTTGACTTTCAGTCAACTGTTGTGGGAGAATACTAATATGAACCCAACCTTAGCTATTGGAATAATCGTTCTTCTCATAATTATCTACCTCTGGTTTACATATAATTCCCTCGTAGTTCTTCGGGAAAGAATAAAGGAAGCGCTTTCTCAAATTGACGTCCAGCTCAAAAGACGTACTGATTTAATTCCTAATTTAATAGAAACAGTCAAAGGTTATGCAAAACATGAAAAAGGCGTATTCGAGGAAGTAACTCGAGCGCGTGCTAATATGCTTAAAGCAGAAACCCCCGCTCAAAAGGCTGAGGCAGATAATATGATGGAAAAAGCGCTGAAATCAATTTTTGCCGTGGCAGAAAACTATCCAGACTTAAAAGCCAGTGAAAATTTTCTCAACCTTCAAGAAGAATTATCAGACACAGAAAACAAAGTTTCCTACTCTAGACAATTCTATAACTCGAATGTTTTAGCATATAATTCATCTATTAAAACCTTCCCTGCTGTACTTATTGCCAGTCAATTCGGCTTTAAGGAAGTTGAATTCTTTGAAACGGAAGAAGAAGGCAAGAAAGAAGTCAAGGTGAAATTTTAGTCATGGTTAAAGGGTTTGGGTGTTGCAGCTAGTATAGTTTAAGGTTTGAGTTTTCGGTTAGTTGACCCAAACCATACCCTCTTACCATATGAGCAGCCCCAACCCAACCTACAACCAGTTCTAGAAAAATTATGACAATATATAGCCAGATTTCATCGAATAAGTTAAAGACCTGCATCATAATGATTCTTTTCGTTGTCTTTTTTCTAACAGTCTCCTATGTATTAGGAAGGGCCTTAGGCTATGGACTTTCGTTTGCAGGCATAATGCTAATCATCTCCGGTCTTATCTCGTTCATTTCCTACTATAATTCAGATAAAATTGTTCTGTCAATGTCCGGCGCAAAACCGGCAGACAAAAAAAACTATCGCGAACTTTATACAACAGTAGAAAATCTTTCTATTGCCTCAGGGCTTCCGATTCCGCGTGTTTATGTAATCGAAGATTCTTCACCAAATGCATTTGCTACCGGACGTGACCCAAAACACGCGGCAGTCGCTGCGACCACTGGATTGCTAGCAAAACTAAAAGATGCAGAGCTTGAAGGAGTTATTGCCCACGAACTTTCGCACGTTAAAAACTATGATACAAGACTTATGGGAGTCGTTGCTATACTTGTGGGGTCTATTGCAATCTTAGCGGATGTTTTTATGCGTTCGTTATGGTTTAGTGGACGCGGAAATGACAGAAGATCAGGAAATCAGATATTCCTAATTATTGGTATTATTGCCGCAATTGTGGCTCCGATCGCTGCTGTATTAATACAGCTTGCGGTTTCCCGAAGGCGCGAGTACCTTGCAGACGCAGACGGGGTACTTCTAACTCGCTATCCGGATGGCTTGGCAGATGCCTTGGCTAAAATTGCTGCTGATCGAACTCCCCTAAAACACGCTCACACCGGAGCAGCCCACCTATATATCGAGAACCCGTTCAAATCAGATACCAAAACGACTCGAGGAAACTGGCTCACAAACTTATTTTCTACCCACCCCCCTGTTGAAGACCGCGTAAGAATTCTTCGCGCCATGTAAATTTCATAGCATCTGCATTATAATACTCTTTATGAACTCAATACTTATTCTTCTGGGAAAGACTATTTTGTTTCTATCGCGAACTTTCAACTTGGGTTCGGGATCCACGTGGCCGGGGCATGTTGCCATGGAAACTAATCCCAAATTTGTTCGTCAAGTTATAAAAAAGAATCCGAATCTTAAAGTAGTATTAGTTGCAGGGACTAATGGAAAAACAACGACCTCTTTAATGCTCCAGGAAATTCTTCAAGAAGGCGGTTTGAAAGTCTTCAGAAATGAAGCCGGAGCCAATCTTTTGAACGGAATAGCTTCAAGTATAATTGCAAACATAAATTTAACCGGTCGGTTAAATTTTGATGTAGCAATTTTTGAGGTTGATGAAAGAAATGTTGAACTCGCGCTGAAAGAAATTCACCCCAACGTAATTCTTTTTTTGAATATATTCCGCGATCAGTTAGACCGGTACGGAGAAGTAAATCAAGTGTTAAAAGATTGGGGAAATGCCTTATCGATGGTTAAAAATTCGACATTATTAACTAATGGTGATGATCCTGCTCTTGCACATCTTGCTAAAAAATCTGGTCTAAAAACATTCCTGTTTGGTATCGACGACAAGTTTATGATTAAAAACATGACTGGACATGACGTAGATTTTATCTATTGCCCTAATTGTCAAACGAAGCTGGATTATAAAAAAAATTCATTTTCTCACATGGGCGATTTTACTTGTCCAAAATGTAAATTTAAGCGAGAAAATATCGAGCAAATTAAATTAACCCGCTACCCTCTTTTTGGAATTTATAACATCTACAATACTAATGCAGCAGCATTGATTGCAAACAAAATTTTTGATGTTTCTGCCGAAAAAATAAATAGAGCACTTAAAACTTTTAAGCCGGCATTCGGTAGACAGGAGGAAATTAACTACAAGGGAAGGAAAATTTTAATGCTTCTTTCAAAAAACCCGGCAGGATTTAACCAATCCATATCGACACTTTCCGACTTCATTCACCCCCGAGGTGAAAATGTGCCTACACCTCGGGGATGTAACATATTGCTCATTCTTAATGATCGAATCCCGGATGGTCGAGACGTCTCCTGGATATGGGATTTGGATTTTGAGAACTTGCCGAAAGATTCGAAGATATTTATCTCCGGCGACCGTGCCCACGACATGGCTTTACGAATTAAATATAGTCAGTTGTCAGATGTCAGTGGTCAGTTGTTCGAAGATTTACGAGAGGCAATCGAAAATGCAGTAAGCGAAACGAAACCAAATGAAACTTTATTTATACTTCCAACCTATTCCGCAATGCTCGAATCTCGTAAAATACTAACCGGAAGGAGCATCCTATGACCAAAAGCCAAAAGCCAAAAGCTATAAGCTATAAGCTTACCATCGGGTGGTTATATCCGGATCTCATGAGCACGTATGGAGATCGGGGGAATATTATTGTGCTTCAAAAACGAGCCGAATGGCGCGGCATCAAAGTCAAAGTTAAACCAATTGGTATCGAAACTAGTCCCTATTCCCTAGTCGTTAGCGACTTACTATTTATGGGCGGTGCCCAGGACACTCAACAAGAAATTGTAAACCGGGATTTGCAGGATATGAAAGGCAAGGTCTTAATCGAGCAAATCGAAAAGGGAATTCCCGGATTATATATTTG
Organism: Candidatus Levyibacteriota bacterium; assembly: GCA_016204525.1. GTDB lineage: Bacteria > Patescibacteriota > Microgenomatia > Levybacterales > GWA1-39-11 > GWA1-39-11. The sequence continues at coordinate 3,964 of JACQKO010000082.1, forward strand.
CGGAGCTTATCAATTCTTAGGAAAATACTATCGAACTGCAGACAAAAAAAAACTCCCAGGACTCGGAGTCTTCCCTCTCTCCACCGAAAACCCCGGTGAAAAATATCCGCGGCTAATTGGTAATATCGTGATCGAACCAAAAATTGAGGGACTCACCCAACCGCTCGTGGGTTTCGAAAATCATGGAGGCAGAACTTATCTTGATTACAAAAACCAGAGACTTGGGGATGTTAAAAAAGGATTTGGGAACAACGGTAAAGACGAAAGCGAAGGAATTGTTTATAAAAACTCATTTGGAACCTATCTCCACGGCCCAATCCTCCCCAAAAATCCACAGCTTGCAGACTTACTGTTGACACTGGCTCTTGAAAAAAAGTATGGCGAGAAAATTCGCCTAGAACCTCTCGATAACTCCATAGAAAAAAAAGCTCGTGAAACAGTGATGAAAAAGTTGATATAATTTGATTATGAAAATAGATATTAAACACGTAGCTAAACTGGCGAATTTAAAGCTTAAAGACAAAGACCTTCCTAAATTCGAAAAGCAGTTGAATGAGATTGTTGCTTATGTTGAAAAGCTGAACGAGGTTGATACAAAAAATGTTGAGATCACTTCTCAAGTCACCGGCCTTGAAAACATAATCCGAGAAGATATCCCTGCTCCATCTCTAACTCAAGAAGAAGTATTATCCGGAACCAAATCTAAACATAATGGATTATTTAAAGTGAAGGCAATCCTAGACAGTGAATCGTGAAGCATGAATTATGAATAATGGTTTAAACACTTTGACTATTAGAGAATCTCTGGAAGGATTAAGGAATAAGGAATTTTCTTCTGTTGAATTGACAAGGGCGTGCTTGGATCAGATTAAAAAATATAATTCCGATATTAATGCTTTTTTGACGATTAACGAACGTGCGATTAATGAGGCAAGAAGAGCAGATGAAGCCCGAGAGAACGGTTCGGATTCCCCACTTTTAGGCATTCCCATTGCCTTAAAAGATATGTTCTTAACAAAAGGCTTACGAACTACTGCCGCTTCTCATGTTCTCGAGAATTACATCCCGCAATATGACTCAACTGTAGTCCAAAAATTAAAAGATGCGGGTGCGATTATTTTGGGAAAAACGAATCATGATGCATGGGCACATGGTTCGAGCGGTGAGAATTCAGACTTTGGACCTACGAAAAATCCATGGAATAAAGAATATGTACCGGGAGGCTCAAGCTCGGGATCCGCCGCATCAGTTGCCGCAGATATGACAATTGCCTCAACAGGGACAGATACAGGAGGCTCTATACGACTACCCGCCTCTTTCACGAATACCGTTGGTTTAAAACCCACTTACGGACTGGTTTCTCGATACGGAATTATCGCAATGGCCTCCTCTCTTGACTCTATCGGTCACTTTACAAAAACTGTTGAAGATTCAGCGATATTCTTGAATGTCACAGCAGGCAACGATCCGATGGATGCAACTACCACGAAAAACAAGATACCAAACCACCTTGAAGACTTGGATAAAGGCGTAAAAGGTTTTAAAATCGGTGTTCCAAAAGAGTATTTTACGCAAGGTCTTGACTCTAATATCAAGAAAAACATAGAGGGAGCGATTAAAAAATTCGAGGAGCTTGGAGCCGAAATTATCGAAATTTCCCTCCCCCACACGGAATACGGAATTGCCTGCTATTATATTATTCAACCTTCTGAAGTTTCATCAAATTTAGCCCGATACGATGGAATTCGCTATGGCAACGATCGAACACGTTTTGGTGATGAAGCCGTTAGGCGAATAATACTTGGAACATTTACGCTCTCATCAGGTTATTATGAGGCGTATTACAAGAAGGCGATGCAGGCGCGGACATTAATTCGACAAGATTTCGAAGAAGCGTTTAAAAAAGTTGACGCAATTATTTCTCCAGTTTCCCCTACTCCGCCATGGGAACTTGGTGAAAAAGTGGACGATCCATTAAAAATGTACCTATCCGATGTATATACAGTAATTGCAAACCTTGCCGGAATTCCGGGGCTTGCGGTTCCCTCGGGTTTTATAGGCGACTTACCAACAGGTTTTCAAATTCTAGGGCCACAGTTCTCAGAAAAACTTCTGTTCCGAATCGGCCACGCATTCGAACAAACGCAGGAAAGGAAAGTGCTTGAGAAATGAAATATCAACCAATTATAGGATTAGAAACACATGTTGAACTTAAAACAAAATCAAAAATGTTTTGCTCGTGTTCTGCGGATTATTTTGGAAAAGAACCCAATACCTATGTGTGTCCTGTTTGTCTAGGGCTTCCCGGAGCGCTTCCCGTTCCAAACAAAACAGCCATTGAATGGTGTATAAAAATAGCTCTTGCACTAAATTGCAAAATTTCAAATATTTCGAAATTCGACCGTAAAAATTACTTCTACCCTGATCTCCCAAAAGGTTATCAGATCTCGCAATATGATGAACCGTTCGGACTTGAAGGTAACATAAAACTTAAAACTAAAAACATTCGGATTCGCAGGGTTCATATGGAGGAAGACACAGGAAAGTTGTTGCATGCAAACGTTGGTGGCAAAAAAGTTTCGCTAATTGATTTTAATCGTTCGGGGGTTCCGTTGGTTGAAATCGTAACAGAACCGGATTTTGAAAATGCCCCACAAGTTGCAGAATATCTTCAGAAGCTCCAGCAGATTATTCGCTATCTTGATGTATCGAATGCGGATATGGAGAAGGGAGACATGAGGCTCGAGCCCAATATCTCGTTGGTCTCGAGAATTTCCAATTTCCAATTTCCAATTTCCAGTGAAAATCTACCGAAGTATAAAGTGGAGGTTAAAAATATTAATTCGTTCAGATTTGTGGCAAGAGCTATTGAAGCGGAAATTATTCGTCAGGGAGAATTATTGAATAGAGACGAAACTCCAACTCAAGAAACAAGAGGATGGGACGAAAAGAAAGGAACAACAGTTTCTCAGCGGTCAAAGGAAGAGGCGCATGATTATCGCTACTTTCCAGAGCCGGACATACCGCCGATTACATTTGGACTTAGGGAGATTAGGGCTGTTAGGGAGCAAATTCCGGAATTGCCGGATGAGAAACGAAAAAGGTTCGAAAAAGAATATGGCTTATCTTCACATGATGTTGATATTTTAACTCGAGAGCGTTCAGCGGCAGATTATTATGAGCAAGCTGTAAAAGATGGGTCAAAGCATAGCCTTACACCAAAGAAAATCGCAAATTACATTATTAATAAGAAACCAGATATGGATAAAACGGTTCCGGGAGAACTTGTCGAGCTAATCCTTGTGACACATCAGACAACCGAAGTAAGTTCGGAAGAGCTGAAACAGGCCGTCAGGCAAGTCTTGCTTGAAAATCCAAAAGCAGTAGGGGATTATAAAGCAGGCAAAACCCAAGTTTTAGGCTTTTTAATAGGTAAAGTCCGTGCACAACTTCCTCCCAAATCCTCATCGGAAGGTATCCGCGAACTCATTGAACAAGCCCTCAAATAAGTGTAGAATTACATCAATGAGCGAGTCTGAAATATCCGTAAGAAATAAAGGATTTCCAAAAAGGCGAGATACGCAACGATTGTTTTGGGAGAATATGGTAAAACAAAGAGAAAGAAATCCTCAATTATCTATACAGGAAAGCATAAGAATTGCCAGAGAAAGAACTGCAGACCAAAAACTAGCAATCAGAGCAAAAGAAAGAACAGGTAAAGATTGGTTAACAGGGCTATTAAACAAAAGGGGGCTAAATGAAGCTATAAAGAAAAAAATAGCGGAAGCTAAAAGACAGGGCGCTAAAAGAAACATAACGCATGTAACTATAGACGTAGACAACTTGAAGAGCAAAAATGATTCAGAGGGACACAAGGAGGGGGATAATCTTTTAAGGAGGGTTGCCAATGCAATCAAAAGTACAGGAAGAGAAGATGATCTATATGGAAGGACCGGAGGAGATGAATTTGCAGCCGTTTTTATTGACACAAACGAAGAAAAGGCGCTGGTCTACTGTAAAAGGCTCAAGAATATTTTGGACGAAACGGGAGATCATGTATCTATGGGGATAGCGCTAATAGATTATTCAAGTCCAGAAATGGTAGAGTCTTCAATACAAGGCTCAGATCTAGCTATGCTACTGGCTAAGGCCACATATAAGGAGGGGGGGGTCGGATGAGCCACTTAGAGCTGGAGATGTCCCTATAAGGTACATTATGAGACCGGCAGAATTAGAAAAAAGGGCAACCGCGAGACCAACAGCAGAATATGGGAGAAAAGTAGGGTAAGCCTATGGCGGATTTTGTGCATCTTCATAATCACAGTGAATATTCCCTATTGGATGGATTGTCAAAAGTTCGTCCGATGGTTGAACGAGTAAAAGAGCTGGGGATGAATGCATTGGCAATTACAGACCATGGCGCTCTTTACGGCGCTATTACGTTCTATAAGACATGTAAAGAGCTTGGAATTAAGCCAATTATTGGCTGCGAAATTTACATAGCGCCGGGATCAAGGCATGAAAAAACCGTAGATGACAAGGACTATAATCATTTGATTTTATTGGCAAAAGATATAGATGGTTATAAAAATCTTCTCAAGATAGTTTCAATATCCCATCTTGAAGGATTTTATTATAAACCTCGAACAGACCTTGCGCTTCTTGAAAAGTATAGCAAAGGTATAATTTCTCTATCTTCATGTTTGAACGGATATGTATCAGAGCCTCTGGTTTCAGGACAGGAGAAAGAGGCAATAAAAAGACTAGAGAGACTAACAGAGATTTATAAAGACGACTTTTATTTAGAGCTTCAAAGACATCCTAATATAGAAGAGCAGGAGAAACTAAATCAAAAACTATTGGAACTTTCAAAAAAATATGGCGTTCCAATTGTTGCAACCAATGACAATCATTACATCAGGCATGATGATGCACAAGCTCAGGAAATACTGCTGTGTATTGGAACACAAACTACAATCAACACACCAAACAGAAGCTTATCAATGATCGATTCCCCTGATTTTTACATTAAGTCTTCTCAAGAAATGAGAGCGATGTTTATAGATCTACCAGAAGCCGTGGAAAATACAGTCAAAATAGCAGAACTGTGCAATCTGGAGCTAGAGCTAGGACGCTGGATAATGCCACGTTTTGAAGTACCCCATGATTTAACGCCTGCAGAACTTTTAGAACGGCAAGTTTTTGAGGGACTTTTCAAAAGATACAAAAAAATAACGGCAGAAATTAAAGAAAGAGTGGATATGGAACTTTCGGTAATCATAAAAAAGGGGTATGAAGCTTATTTTTTAATTGTTGCTGATTTCGTAAACTGGGCTAAGAGTAAGGGAATCTCTGTGGGGCCTGGAAGAGGATCGGCCGCAGGATCTGTAGTATCTTACGCTTTAATTTTAACAGACGTTGATCCTTTTTTCTTCAACCTTCCTTTTGAAAGATTCTTAAATCCTTTTAGACCATCGGCGCCGGATATAGATCTTGATTTTGCAGACACAAGACGCGATGAGGTTATCGAATATGTAACTTCCAAATATGGAAAGACTAAGGTCGCTCAAATCATCACATTCGGCACGATGGAGGCAAGTCAGGCAGTCCGCGATGCAGGAAGAGCCTTGGGAATGCCGTATGCTGCCCCAGACAGAATTGCAAAAATGATTCCTCCCGGATGGCAAGGTCATGCAATGACAATAGATAATGCCCTACGTCAAAGTCCAGAACTTTCCGTAGCTTACAGAACCGAAACAGAAACAAAAAGATTACTCGATTTAGCTAAAAAACTCGAAGGAGTTGCTC
>JACQKO010000087.1 GCA_016204525.1 Candidatus Levyibacteriota bacterium
ATGAGGGACCCCCGTCGAGCGCCCGGAGGGAGCGTTAGCGACTGAGGACGTCGGGCGGGGGTGTGGAGCGACAGGACCCCGAGCATCAGAAGGACCTATGAAGTAAATTTTAACCTTATCCTGATATTTTTCATCAAATAATCCAATAGCCCCAATTTCTTTTGCACGGGCAACAGGCATGATTTCAAAATGCACAGGAAGATTTTCTTTGATTTTTTTATTTACAACTTCTTCGACTTTTCGAATCTCGTCTTCTGTCAGTTTTCTAGCGTAATTGAAGTCAAAACGAATGCGATCGGTTGTGATATTAGAGCCTGTCTGGTGAACCGAATCGCCCAAAACATCACGAAGAGCCTGGTGCAAAAGATGGGTTGCCGTATGTCCTTTGATTGTTAATGCCGAATGGTCCGCCAATCCTCCCGCAAATTTTTGTTGCTCGCCTGCCCGTGATACTGCCTGATGTTGCTTGATTAATTCAGCTAGCCCTTGCCTATCAAATTTGTATCCCAAACTTTCTAATTGAATAGGAGCTGTACCATAGGTCGCCAGAGAATTAAAGGCTTCTCGAGGTGTAATTTCAATATAATCACCCATTATTTCGTCGCCCATTCTCACAACTTTTCCTGGTAGAGGATGTATTTTCGAAAGATACTCTCTCTGAGCTCTTGTTCTTGCTGGTTCGTAAACTTGCATCTCCTCAAGGATTGTATTTTTTATATTTTCGAAACGTTCAATTAGGTAATCGTCGGTGTCCTTATATAGATCTACGATTCTTTCAATTACAGCAGTAAAATCTTCACCATTTAGAAGGTAAAAATTATCAAACGAACGCCGCAGTAATCTTCTTAAAATATACCCCTGTTCCTTATTAGAGGGGCGAACATTATTCACGATTATAAATGCCGAAGCTATTAAGTGATCTGCAACTATTCTCATTTCTTTTTGATTCGAATTATATTCCTTTGCGGTTGTATTTTCGATTGTTTCTATAATTGGAGAAAAAAGAGAAGTCTGAAAAATGTCTTGTTGATTTTCTGTTGCTGCGACTAGGCGCTCAAGCCCTCCTCCAAAATCAACATTTTTCTGTGGCAATTCTTCAAAACCTGACTCTATTTTCTTATACTGCATGAAAACCGAATTTGCGATTTCTAAAAATCTTCCGCATTGGCAGTTTGGATGACAGGTTTTGCCGAATTTTTCATCGTGTGGCGCATCAAACTGATAAAATACTTCCGTGTCCGGGCCTCCCGGTTCACCCACCGGCATATCTTTTGGTTCTCCTGCTCGAGACCACCAATTATTATCAGCTCCATAAAAGAAAATACGTCCGTCAGGGTTTAAATTTACTGATTCGAATAATTCTCGCCAAATTTTTTCCGATTCAGTATCGCGTCCGATATTTCCAAAGCCATCGAACACGGTAATGTACAGTTTTTTTGGATCAATATTTAACTGTTTGGTTAAAAATTCAAAAAGCCAAGGAATCTCTTCTTTTTTAAAGTAATCACCCAAGGACCAGTTTCCTAACATTCTGAAAAATGTTGTATGGCGGTTATCACCTATCTCGTCAATATCCTGGGCCCGAAAAGAATTCTGAACATTAACCAGCTTTTTCCCTTGAGGATGTGGTTCGCCCAAAAGATATGGGACAAGAGGCTGCATCCCGGAAGATGTAAATAAGGTCGTGGGATCATTCTCAGGAACAAGCGGCGAATTTGGAATCCTCACATGCCCCCTCTTTTCAAAAAATTCGATATACTTTTGAATAATTTCGCTCGCTGTCATCGTGAGTTTTATTATAGCACGGACAGGCTCGGGTTAGTTGCTTCTGAATTAGTTCGAAGTTTGTTTCAAAGAGTCTATTTCTATAATTTGCTTGTTGTAACTTAGTTTTACATCAAAATGATCAAAGAATCCTTTCTGACCTAAAATTCCATGCCCAAAATCACTCATGTCTGCAAAAATAACCTTCGTTTGGTAAAAAATATCACCGATTCTTAATTCAATGGTGCTGAAATAGCCATTTACTGTATCTTTTCCAACTCCAATAAATTGGGTTTTATCTTTTGTTTTAGGTTTTATATGAAGTAAATCAGCTATATCCAAACTAAAAATACAATTATCGGCTCCAGAATCAATAAGAGCAGAATATATCATAAATTTAGCTGGAGATTTTAGAATTACTGGGATAACTGGCCTGAAAACATTAGGACCGAACTCGAGATATTTGAAAATCATCTGACGATTTGAGGAGCGCCAACAATCGGTAAAAATCTCTTTGGCACTTGCATCATCACAGGCATTTTATATCCTTTCTTTTCCGCATCTGCTACGACTTTTTTCAGATTTTTGCCGAAGGCAACAACTTTATTACTCTCAGGGCCTTCCAGGGCTACCCACTTGCCTTTGTAGTCTCTGTAAACCTTTGTCATGTCTATCGCGCTCATGTATATATTATCTCACAACCGGTCAATATTCCCGACCACATTTTTTGCCAGTTTGTATGCATTCCCATGTTTAAGTAATCCTAAATATGAAGCTACGGATTCCTTTGTGCTTCTTTGTTTTAACTTTTTAAACATTCTCCGTTTTGTTGAAGTTCGTAATATTCTATGGTGAGAAAAGTTAACCCACCCCAAAAAATCAATCCCAGATGCAAGAGTCTTAATAAAAATTTTATTTTGATTAAGAGATAGCTTTAAATTATTCTCAAGATAATTTGAAATTCTAGGGATAAGATTCTCCAAATATAATTTGTCTCTATCAAAAATCACAAAATCATCAGCGTACCGAATATAATATCGTATTTTCATTCTTCGCTTTATATATTGATCCAACTCATTCATGTAAACATTAATAAGAAGCTGACTCGTAACATTGCCAAGAGGCAAACCAAGTCCTCGTCTCTTCTCCGTATTAAAGCTATTGATAACATTATCAAGAAGCCAAAGTATATTCTTGTCTATAATATGCTTCTTTAAAATACCTTTTAAGATTTCATGGTTAATGCTTGCAAAAAATTTTTTAA
>JACQKO010000085.1 GCA_016204525.1 Candidatus Levyibacteriota bacterium
GTTCATGGCCATGGGATATATTGTTTTACGAACTGCGGGAAGTCATGGATTTGCTGACTTAATATGCATACATAAAGAGAGAAAGGTTATTCGGTTTGTTCAAAGCAAGGCCGGGGAGTTTTCTGAATCGCAGAAAAGAGCGTTAGAGGAAGAGTATGGGTGGCTCAATGATGAGTTCGAATGCCAATTCAAGGTTATCGGAGATAAAGAAAGATATTCTACATACTGAATGAAAAACTATACTAGTTTTTCAGCCCAACAAATCTTAAATATTTTCACTTCGTTAATCGCTCATTCTTCGCGATTAAGATAGTTCAAATATTATAATCTTTGTTGCGGAAAAACCAGATTCAATCACCGACGCTGTTTTTAGGCACTACGTCCTAAGCGGAGTGTTTTCTTAGGCACTACAACACTTTATTTTTAGGCACTACACTGATTTATTTACTACTAATTAGTAGTAAATATTTGTAGTGCCTAAATAGGTTTTATTTAAATACTATTTTAAAACGTCTAAAAGCATCAAATTTAGCCTTTTTAGACGTTATTAAAATGCTAAAGCTTATAAAGGATTATTAAAATATCTGTAATTCTCCAATGGAAATATATTCATCTATACCTACATTTCCTATGGAACTATTCGTTATACCGAATAACTCTAAAGTGCTATTGATTGTGAACTAAGGGTTAAGGCATACCCTAAGTGCACGGTAATAGGCAGATTGCCATTCACTCAATCGCTTGACGCATGCTTAAGAAAAGAGGAGAGCGATAGTTGAAACAAGAACATATTTGTTTAGGTTAATCACATAGGAAAATTTTTTAAATTTTATAAAAAGAAAATCCTTGTCTTAACTTTTGAAAAGTCACAAGAATATTTAAAGAGAAACGCTTTTCTCCTTTGAGTGAATGTAAGGTCTGAATGTTAAGGCAGAGAAACTTTCCCTAAATGATATCGATTCGCTTCCCCTGCCTTACATTCATTAACAATTTATAGTATTGGGATGCCTGTGTGTGTGTACGGTAATAGGCATCACTTAATCGTAAGTATTTTATTTCTATTACCTTTTCTTTCTCTTTCTTCTTGGGGGTCTGGGGGTCCTTTCTCTTTCTTATACACACACAGAAACATTTATATAGGAGTTATGATTAAGTTTTTCATGAATATTATTGGGATGAGGCAGGCACAAAGGGCTTTGCATGTTGAATCAATAAAGAAATCTATTGAAAAAGCGATGTATTCTGGGGAAAAGATTGTTTATGAAAAATTAGTGTTGTCAACTATGGTGAATCTTAATCTGTCAAAAACAACTGCGAAGGATTATATTGAGAGGGCTTTGTATATGCTGGAAATGTCAAAAGAAAAACTGGAGGAAATGAATAGTTTAAATGGAAAAGTGTGAATTCTGTAAAAGAGAAGATGAAAAAGCCACGGCTTCAAATCCGGATCAAGGAATGATGTGGCTATGTCCGGATGAAGTCTGGATATGCGGGGAATGTTTGAATATTAAAAAAAGGAAAATTGTTATGGGGATACCATTATGATAAGCGAAGATTCGGAAATTGAGAAAGCATTAAAAACTATTCAAGTTAATACCAAAGAAGAAATATTATGGAAGAAAGTTCAGGAGCAGTCGGAGAAAATGATAGAACAGAACGAACAGGATTTAATCGTGAACCGGGCCGTAAAAATTATGGCGGAAAGCAAATTGCGAGAGTTAAACAAATAGCTCTGGATGACTGGCAGGAAGAGATTGTTAATTATGACGGGCACATATTGCTTTGCACCGGAAGACAGGTTGGAAAAACAACTGTTATGGCAGTCAAGGCAGCTGAATATATGATTAAAAATCCGGGGCATCAAATCATCGTTGTATCTCTGACAGAAGATCAAGCCCAAATCATGATAATTAAAGTCTTGGATTATCTGGAAAAAAACTTCAGACTATGGATAGCAAAAGGAAAAAACAAGCCCACAAAAAACAAGATAGTGCTGACAAACAAGGCCTCCATACTTGCCCGTCCTGTAGGAAACACAGGAGACGCAGTAAGAGGATTCACGGGAAACGTTTTAATAGTAGACGAAGCGTCAAGAATGCCCGACGACATGTGGAGTGCAGCAAAGCCGGCTCTGTTAACGACAGGTGGAAAGCTATGGTTTTGCAGCACGCCTCACGGGAAACAGGGTTATTTTTATGAATGCTGGCTGAATAAAAGCGGAAGATTTAAGGTTTTTCACATAAATTCAGAGGAATGCCTTGAAAAAAGGCCGATAGGGGATATATGGACGGAAGAAAAAAGAAACGAGGCTTTAAGGTTTCTTTCTGATGAAAAAAATGGCGGTATGTCTAAACTAAGATATGGCCAGGAATATCTCGGCTTGTTCTTGGATGATTTAAGGCAGATGTTCGATGATGCTTTAATTAAAAAATGCATGAATGCGCAGCGCCCGGGAATGATTGACAAAACAAAAGATTACTATTTAGGAATTGATGTCGCACGTATGGGGGATGATGAAAGTACATTCGAGATTTTGCGTAGAGAAGACAAAAATTTAATTCATGTAGAGAATATTGTAACGACAAAAACGCTTTTATCTGATACAACAAAGATGATTCTGCAGTTAGACAGAGTCTGGAATTTCAAGAAAATTTATATTGATGACGGGGGTTTAGGTGTTGGGGTATTTGACTATTTGCTAAAAGAAGAACAAACTAAAAGAAAAATCGAGGCGATAAACAACAGAGCACGTCCGTTAGTTAGAGATGAGACAAGAAAAAAGAAATTATTGAAAGAAGATTTGTATTCTAATTTATTGGTTTTAATGGAGCAAGGCAGAATTCGTTTGTTAGATGATGAGAACATTCGTTTATCTTTAAAGTCTGTTCAATATGAATATCAGGATGGCGGCAAGATAGAAATCTTCGGAAACTATACGCATATTGTTGAAGGTTTGACAAGAGCAGCGTGGTGCATCAAAGAGAAAAGTTTAAATTTGTGGATTTCATATATCTGAAATGGCTTACGACTGGAAAAAAGGAACTAAGAAATTTTTTTGGGTTTTTCTTGGGGTTTTAGTTGCTGGTTGGATCTCTTACGCAACGGCAGAACCTAGACTTTTGGTTTTAGTTCCTGTTTTGGAAGTTTTTAGAAACTGGCTGAAGCACAGATAATATGGCAGAAACACTTTGCACGTCTGGAATGGTAAAACATAGAGCGAATTATGGGGCAAGTTCCACAGTAACAAACAGCGGAACATGGATGACTGAATTGATAAATCAGGCAGAAGGGCAGGTTATTGCAGACACGAGAGTTAATTGGATAGATATTTATTCAACATTAAACGCAGATTTTAAACAAGTTTTAGAACAAGCAACTGCATGCTGGGCTGCGAATGCAGTTATTGCTTATGATACGCGCGGTTTTTTGGGAGTGAATGAAGCTGCAACTATGATTAATGTAAATTGGGCCCAATATCAGCAAGCGATTAAAACATTAAAAGAAGATAAAACAATAACGTTCTTTGGTGCGACGTTAGGAGCATAAGATGTCTGAAATTATGCCTATTAATATTCCAATTTTATCCTCGCCTGTTAATGCAACATTTAATTTTATCGATGTTGCAGAGGGTTACGGAATTGTCAAGCTTTACGGTGCAACACACAACACCAACGGAACAAAAACATATTTCTTAACAACCGGACAGCCATATTCGAACGATATAGAAACATCAGGGGGAAGCTCAATATCAAATGATGACTGGAACTCTGTTTTAACGAACAATTTTGATGTAACATTTAATTCTGCCCAGTATATCAAGGGAAATGCGTATCTAAATTATTCCATAGGCTCGCGACAAGGGGGTTCAGGCAGCACCACAGTTAAGATGCTTGTATCAGGTTGTGTTCTTTCAAACAATACCCAAGGTTCAACATGGGCGACAGTATCGGGTACATTTTTCAGCCATGGAGATTCCGCAGGAATTCAGAGTCAGACACAATGCATAAGATTTGATTTATCAAGCGGATACACTTTAAACGCGGGCGATGTTTTAAGATTAACATTTCCTTTGTGGTGTGTCAGATCAGGGGCATCAGCTTATTTAACTCCGGGTTATGGACATGACCCCCAGGACAGGGATGCCCCCTCGAGCGTATCCGGAGCACACTCATCTAAATTCGAACTTTATTTACCTTTGAAAATAAAATAAAAACTTAAATGGCAGAATATAACTTAGGAAAAACAACAACACCGAACACGCTTACAGATTACAGCGTCGATTTAGTCAGTCCGGACAGTCCGATAGACGCAAGAGAAGCCAAATGGTATAATTCTAATTTTACCAAATGGTTCGGGCATTACACAAAACATTCTAAGATTAAGAAATCTATTGACGCTTACGCAACATGGGTTTTGGGACAGGGATTTGAAACAGATATAAGAACAAAAGTTATTCTTGACCATGTCGATGGGTGGGGAGAAGATACATTCATTTCTGTCTTATGGAATATGCTTGTTATGAAGAAAGTTAATGGGGACAGTTATGCCCAGAGAATTAAAGATAAAGAAAACTTTTTAATTAATCTTAAACCATTAAATCCCCAGCATATGATTCACGTTGTTAATGGGAAAGGAAGAATTGTAAGATATGAATATAAACCTGCGGGCTCAACACCAATAATTTTTCAACCAAACGAAATTTTGCATTTATGTAATGATAGAGTTGCAGACGAGATACATGGACGTTCCGTCATTGAGGCGGTTGAATGGAACGTTGAAGCATGTGAAGAAGCAAAAAGAGCACATAGGAAAATGCAGTACAGAAACGGGATTGTCAGAGTCATAGAAGTTGATACCGACGACACAACAAAGATTAACACATTAAAAACCCAATGGGCGACAGCAATAGAAAAGGGCGATGTTTTAATAATTCCGAAGGGTGTTGCAGAAGCGAAAGACTGGCACGGAACATTAAATACACAGGATGTTTTAGGCTGGCTCAGATATCTCGATGATGATTTTTACATTTCTATTGGAATACCAAAAGCAATTCTGGGCGGAACATCCGACAGCACAGAAGCAAGCGCAAAAATAGCAACGCTTAATTTTGACCCGTTATATCTTGCAGAGAAACAGGAATTAGAACAGGACTTATGGAAACAATTAGGAATTAAAGTTTTATTCGGAAAACAGCCAAGCTTATTGGACAATATGCAAACTGACGAAGCAAAGAACACAGGACAATTAGGTTATCAACAAAACGATGTTCAAGCAGGCAAAGGAGATAAATGAATTTAAAAAAATATATGGAATATAACGATAAAAGGTTAGAAGAGCTATATCATCGAATGAAAAGAATTGAAATTATAGCCTACTATGTCGCCGGGGTATTGACTGCGGGTTATATTCCGAATGTAATTGGGGTGTTACAATGGTTATTTTTAATCCGATAAAATTCAGAAAGAAAAAGAAAAAGGAAAGTGCAGACTTAATGGGATTCGAACCCCCGGTATCGAAAGAACCAATTATGACGCCTGTAAGCTCGGCAGATTTTTTACCACCTAAACAAGAGGTAGCTACCGATATAAGTAAGCCCAAATTCGGTTTCATTAAAAAGGACGACAAACAATTTGCTCTCCCAAAAAAAGAAATCTTGAATTTAGAGGCACAGGGAGATATACCGGCGGGGGCATTAGAAGCCCAGCAATTAGCAAGACAAAAAAATGAAACTCAGGTATTTTCAGAAGATTTGTTAAATCAAATTGGAAAATTAACGCCGGAGCAACAGGCAAGAAAAATTCAGGATGATAAAGGTTTAACCACAGCTCAGGCGGGAATAGCAGGTTTAGGCGGAGCAATAACAGGAGCAGGTGCGGGGTTTGCAGTTGCAGGTCCGCCAGGCGCAGCGGTGGGGGCATTAGTTGGGGGAATTGGGGCTGCATATGCTGCGGTAGCATACGATAAGACACAAGATGTCAAGACTGCAAAAACAGCAGGGATACAAGCATCAAATAATATTGATATAACAACCAATGCTTTAAATGCAGGTTTAATAAGTCCAAGCGAGGCATTGGACAGAATCAATAATGAAATATCAAACCTTTATGCCTCGCAAAGAACACTACAGCAAGAGACAAGAGGGGCTGTTGGGAGGGATTTATCAAAAGCACAAGATGAATTAATTCAAATAACGTCTAAGGTTGATAATTTAGAATATCAAAAGGCGAAATTACGATTAGCGTTGTTACAACCAAATCCTGTAAATATAATTCCTATTCAGCAAGATATCATCCAACAATAGGAAAGTATATATATTCATACACACATAATAATTCATGGAAGAGGAAATTAAATCTGATTTTTTATCGGAAGTCAAATCTGAAAGAGAGAATTTAGAAAAAGTTAGAGACGAGATAAAACAAGAGAGAGAGAAAATGGAAAGACTAAGAGCAGAAGATATAATGTCAGGACGGGCACCCCATGTTGTTCCGCAAAAAGAACCTGAATTATCTCCGAGAGAATATGCTCGTTTAGTTGACGAGGGAAAAATTGGATTCACAAGTTAAGAATGGAGTTTTATTATATCGCTACAGGGCCTAAACACTGGCTTGATTTGCATATTTCACACATGCAGAGTGTGGATTTTTATTTAGATGGGATTGCTCCCAATGGGCAGAAAGTCCAGCAACATGTAAAAGGGGGATTGGAACCTGTACAACTTTACAGATTTATTTTTCCAAAGCCGGCAATGCCTTTTGTTCTATCAACATTCGATGAACATATTAACAAACCCGTCGTTAATGGATTGGGTTTGCAGGCATGGGCGCTAAAAAAAGCATTGGGATTAAAAGATATTCCGAAAGATAGATCATTATACAGCGACGCTAAAATGAAAATATCAAAAGATTATTTACAGATTTTACCAATCGGAATTAAAGAAGATGATGAGGGCATCATGGGATCAACCGGTATGAAACAGGAAAAAATATGATAACATTACAAATTGATTTTTCAGCAGAGGCATTGTTGTTTTATCTGGCTTTGCTTGGAACTTTTGCAGTAATTTTAAAAGTTTATCAGGTATTTTTCCAAAAAGCCCAAAAATAAGCTTTTTAGACTTTAAAGAGATAAATTTATAAATATTGTTTTCGATATTCTTAACAATGGCTGACGAAGTAGATTTCTCGGCGGGATGGTATAACTTTGGAAACGGCGTTATTCCTTTTACATGTGCCGACGGAACAGGCATAGAAAAAGGCGCATTATTACAAATTTCTGACCCTATGACTGCAGCGTTAGCAGCAGGTATCGCTCCCAAAGTTGTTGGTGTCTGTTACAGAGAAAAAGTCGCTTCTGATGGCAGAACACAAGTTGATGTTCTTACACAAGGTTATCTTCCAATGACATGTTCAGGAAATGTTACTATTGGATTTCCTTTGCAGGCTTATTTGAACAGGGTTGAAAACGCAGGATTAACCGCGAGTGGTCTGTCTGTTATAGGAATAGCAATGGAAACAGGAACAGACGGAGAGGTTATATTAGTTAAATTCGCACCGGGCATGATTGCCAACGGGCAGGCTTAAATAATGGCAGATACAATAGGACAGGCAGACATTAGGGGATTAGATGTCAAGAAATTACTGAAAGGATATGGGGAACTTGAGTATATTTTTATGTCGGATTTGGCACAGGAAACTGTAACAGGAGATTCTTTCAGGTGGTATCAGGAAACTAATGGAGACACAGATGTTACCTCTCCGACAAGAACAGCTAATGTAAGTTTCCAGTCAGAGTTTACCAATACAGAGCAAAGCTGGACCAGGAATACTTCTTATGTCAGGAAATATGCGGCAGAGGGATTTGTTCCATTAATGGACATTAGAACCGCTGATATTGATGTAGTTAAGAGAACATTAAGAAAACTTACAAGATTAATTGCGAAAGGAGTAGATACCAGAATCTGGGATGTTTTATCTCAGGATAGAAATCTTGCTACAATAGGAACAGCAGGAACAGGAATCAATATAGTTACGAGTTCGGGAGCATGGGGAGACGGAGCTTCAAGTCCTGTAAATGACTTTCTGCAAGCTAAAAGATTTATCTGGGTTTCAGGGGGATATAATGCAGAGGGGGCAAGTATCTATATGTCTCCAAATGCTTACAGATTATTTTATAACTGGGTTTTTGCTAAGGGCTCACAAGTTCCAGAGTTTATAAGTGCTAAATTAGAAAATGGAACTATAACTAAATTCGCGGGATTGAATATTAAAGTTTCTCCAAATGTTACAGCCGATTATGGGCTGGTTGTCGTTCCCAAGACATGTGCTACATGGTACTCTGAAACTGATTTAACAACTGCACCGATTGAAAATGCCGGAATAGGAACGACATGGAGAGTATGGCAAGTTGGAGAAGCAGTCCTTACAGACCCTAAATCCGTATGCCTGATTTCTAATATCGAGTAGGGGGCTTATGGAATTTAAAGCCCAAATAATCGACGGAAAGATTGAAGTTAAAGCCATAGCTGAAAGACTGCCTAACGGAGATTTGATTATGCACGTCCCAAGTTTTACATTGATTAGTGATTTAAAGAAAAAATACGAGGAAGAACAAAAAGATGGCAAGCGGGCTATACAATAGATTTAAAGCGAATTTAATGAATAAGGAAATTGATTTGGAAGCAGACACGATAAAAGTTGCTCTTTACAATTCTTCCCATGCCTTCACAGCGACGGATAATGTTTACACGACCACTAATGAAATTACTGGGACAGGATATACTGCAGGCGGTGCTGCTCTTGCGGGAAAAGCAGTCACACAAGCTGCCACAACTAAATGGGATGCCAATGATATTTCATGGACAACTGCAACTTTCACCGTTGCGCATGGAGTAATTTACGATGATACGCACGCAACAAATGATTTAATTGCTTCAATTGATTTTGGCGGGAATCAAACTGTGACAACGGGAACTTTCACAATCCAGTGGCATGCTGACGGCATCATAACGCTGGCCTAAAATGGTAACATGGGAAGGACCAGACCAGACAGCAACGGCAAGCGCAACAGGAAAAGCAGGGCCTTTATTTACTGTTAACACCGCAGACAGAAAGATAACTTCTGTTGTGAAAGACAGCAACAGCACGGCGACAACAGCGTATATTTACATAAAGACAACGGCCGGGAATGGGACATTCGTTGCCTCGGGTTTATTCTCAACCAATACAGCAACATTTAATGATAACATTTCTACGTCCAATACATATTACATTATTGCCGATTCTGCCGGAGCAACCTATACCCGTTCAGAATTAGCAACCGGCGGATTTCCTTTTACTGGAACTGACTTAACAGCAACAGCTTCAACTCGTTTCTCCGGTGGTGCAGATTTCACAGACCAGATAGAAAACATTTTCCAGGTTGTTACTGAAGCACAACAGGTTAATGTTACAGTTACACCCTTAACTCTAACTCTAAGCACAACTTCTAAAATTCCCGACATACAGGTTTTATTTGCCATGAGCTCGGCGTTGAGCTTGACATTAGGTGTAAATTCTCCGACGATAAACATTAAAAAAGAGGGACAGAGCGAAGGAACAGGGACAATTAATACAAGATTTATCAGAAGCAAGGTTTATGACGACGACGATAAAATAAGTCTCCGACCAAAGAACAATCCTTTAAAGTACGAAAATAAGGAAAGACAAAATCGTAAAACTTCTTCTTGGAGCGCGTAAGCTAATTCTTTAGTGACAACATAACAAACAGAAAAGTATATAAAGGGTGTATATTTAGTATAATCATGGTAGAAAAAGAAGAATATCAGAGTGTAAAAGTAAAAAAAGACACTAA
>JACQKO010000086.1 GCA_016204525.1 Candidatus Levyibacteriota bacterium
AGTTAGAAAAGGTCGGTCAAGGAAATCAAAAAAAATCAAAGCAACGGGCTTGCGAACTATTTTTAATGCTAAAAATAGACGCTATACGCGGCTGTCTTCTCCTCAGAAAAGAGGAGTAGTTACTTTAGTTCGCACAATGACCCCCAAAAAACCAAATTCGGCTCTTCGCAAAGTAGCTCGTATTAAATTATCCAACCGTGAAGAAGTCACAGCATATATTCAGGGTATTGGCCACAATTTAGCCGAGCACGGAATAGTTTTGGTTCGTGGCGGTCGTGTTAAAGATTTACCCGGAGTTAAATACCATTTGGTGAGAGGAAAATTTGATCTTGCAGGGGTTGAAGGCAGGAGAACATCAAGAAGTAGATACGGCACAAAGCGCCCTGGCGCCGCCGTAACCCAATAGTGACTAGATACTAGATAATAGAGACTAGGTTCGAACAATATTCCCTAGTAGCTAGTATCTAATATCTAGTTGCTGTTATGCTGCGGCCGCGCCTGGGCGCTTTGTGCCGTACCTACTTCTTGATGTTTTTCTTCCTTCAACCCCTGCAAGGTCAAATTTTCCTCTCACCAAATGATATTTAACTCCCGGCAAATCTTTGACACGGCCGCCACGAACCAAAACTATTCCATGCTCGGCTAAATTGTGACCAATGCCCTGAATATATGCTGTGACTTCTTCACGGTTAGATAATTTAATACGAGCTACTTTACGAAGAGCCGAATTTGGTTTTTTAGGCGTCATTGTACGAACTAAAGTAACTACCCCTCTTTTCTGTGGAGAAGGAAGCTCTGCATAGCGTCTATTTTTAGCATTAAAAATAGTTCGCAATCCCGTTGCTTTGATTTTTTTAGATTTCCCTGATCGACCTTTTCTAACTAATTGATTAAGCGTTGGCATAACGTAACATTATACAATTTTAGATCTTAAATTTCCAGTTGCCAATTGCCAATCTCCAGTTAGTCTTCGAATTGAATAATTAGATAATTGAGTGATTAATTGGAAATTGGAAAATCGAAATTGGAAACTAACTGGCTTGGGTTGGTGTTTGTACCTGTGTTTGTTCTTGCTTTTGCTCGATTGTGTTTCCTTCGATAAATTCTTCGCGAACGGGAATAAGGCGTCCAACAATAACATTTTCTTTCAAGCCGATTAAGTTATCTACTCGACCCTCTAAAGCTGCATCTGTCAATACCTGTGTGGTTTCCTGGAATGAGGCTGCCGAAAGCCACGAATCAGTAACCAGTGACGCCTTTGTAATTCCAAGAATTATTTCGCGAGCAGACGCCGGTTCTCCACCCTCAGAAATTACATTTGCATTCTCCTCTTCAAAGCGTAGTTTTGAAACTAGATCTCCCGGCATTAAAGAAGTATCCCCCGGAGTTTCGACCATTACCTTATCAGACATCTTGCGGACTATTGTTTCAAAGTGCTTATAGTGAATGGAAATTCCCTGAGATTCATAAACACTTTGAATTTGTGAAATTAGATATTGCTGCGCAGATCTGAGTCCTGAAATTTTAAGAATATCTCTTGGATCAAGGTACCCCTCGCACAATTGTGTACCTTGGCCAACGGTCTCTCCGTCCGAAACTAAAAGCGTTGAGGTTAATGGAACAAAATATTCTCTCTCGTCAACAATTTTTGCGTGAGAACTGCGAACTCTAATCACGTATCCGTCCTCAACTTTATTTACCTGAATTTTTCCTGAAATCTCGGCAATTGGCGCTAAAACCTTTGGGCGTCTCACCTCAAACAATTCTTCAACACGAGGCAAACCCTGTGTCACGTCTGACATGACTACCCCTCCAAAGTGTCTTACTCTCATTGTAAGCTGAGTTCCGGGCTCTCCAATACTTTGCGCGGCAATAACACCTACCGGGGTTCCCTTGTCGGATCGTTTATAAGATGATAAGTCCCAACCGTAACAAGAAGCACAAACTCCGTAACGTAATTTGCAGTAAAGGGGAGATCTGATAGAAATTTCTCCGATACTCTCGTCTTTAATTATTTTATGAAGTGCCTCGTAGTCGATTTCAGAGCCTTTCTTAACTATTGTCTTTTTTTCTTTTTTGCTAGCTATATCACGAAATGCAACGCGGCCAAGCAACATACTTGTCATGTACGACTCGTCATCTCGTTTTACGAGTGCAACCGAAATCCCTTCTTCAACATGGCAATCATCTTCTCTAATAATTACATCATGGGCAACATCTACTAAACGACGCGTTAAATATCCGGCGTCCGCAGTCTTCAATGCCGAATCGGTTAATCCCTTTCTTGAACCGCGCGCAGAATTAACATATTCAAAGATTGAGAGCCCTTCCCGAAAATTAGATTTGATTGGAAGTTCAACGATTCGGCCAAGCGGATCATAAATTAATCCACGCATCGAAGCCAACTGCTTAATTTGGTCCTTTCCGGCTCGGGCCCCCCCTGATTCCGCAATTATTCGCACAATATCATTCTTGTCAAACAGCTGCCATGTAAGATTAGCCATCTCTTCAGTTAGGGCGAGCCATACATTGTTTGAGAGTCTTCGTTGCTCTGATTGTGTTATAAGACCGTTTTGATACTCCTCTTCAATTTCTTTAATTTTTCCTTCTGCTTCGGCAATTAATTCTTCTTTATTTGAAAGTCTCTTTAAATCAAATGTCGAAACTGATATTCCCGAAATTGTCGCGGCGTAAAAACCAATTTCCTTAAGATTATCAATAAGTCTTGCAACCTGGTCTCGCGAAAGAATCACCATTGCTTGCGTAACGAGAGTCTTAATTGTGGAAGCCTTTACCTCATAGTTTATAAACCTCATTTCTTGCGGCAATTTCTCATTGAAAATTATTCTTCCAACAGTAGTTTCCAAAACCTGCCCATTGATCTTCGCTTTTATAGGCTCGCGTAGCGCAATTTTCTTAAGTGAAAAAGCCAAGTATGCCTCTTTCTCATCTGCAAATACCCAAAGATTCTCGCGTCTTAACCTTTCATCAATACTTGTAAGATAAAACGCGCCAAGGGCCATTTCTTTATTGGGAAGGGTAATGGGTGCGCCATCAGCAGGTTTTAAAAGGTTATGAGCCGGCATCATGAGATTAATTGCCTCTTCTTGTGCTCGAGATGATAGGGGCACATGAATCGCCATTTGGTCTCCATCAAAATCAGCATTGTATCCTGCACAAACACAAGGATGAATCTTAATAGCGGATCCTTCAACCAAAACCGGATAAAATGCTTGAATACCAAGCTTGTGAAGCGTCGGAGCACGATTCAAAAGCACGGGGTGATTCTTCGTAATTTCCTCAAGTATGTCAAAGATTTCAGGCGATCTTTTCTCGATGAATCTTTTAGCTGCTTTGACGTTGGGAGTTGTCAAACCTCTTGCAATAACCTCGCGAATTACGAATGGCTTGAATAACTCAAGCGCCATTTCTTTGGGAAGCCCGCACTGATTAAGAG
>JACQKO010000014.1 GCA_016204525.1 Candidatus Levyibacteriota bacterium
CATATATGTGAAGCGAATCTTATACGTCTCTAAGGGATAAAATCTATCCTTAAAAACTACGCCTTCGGGGTGTCTTACGATTGCACCTGAGGATTCTGCGTTCGTAAACTTCCTGTTTCGGACAATGAGTGCTCCTCCAGAGACCGCATCTATAATTTTATCTTGGCTGAAAGATAAAGCTACAAAATCACCTACAGTTCCTGCCTCGCGTCCATCTTTATAGACAGTTCCTGCGCAATGTGCCAGATCTTCTATTAAAATAAGCTTGTGATTGCGGCATAATTTTTCGATTTTTTCTATATCGCAAGGAAAGCCGAGCGTATTTTGAACAATAACAACCTTTATGTTTTTGTTTGATTTTAAAGCATTCTCAAGACTTTCTGGCGTAAAATTTAAGCCGCCGGTTTCTTCCAGGTCAAGACAAAGAGGTTCAAATCCTGCATATCTAATCGCATTAAAGACTGCGACACATGTAAATCCATTGATAGCTACCTCACTCTTCTTTGGCAGGTTAAGTATTTTGAGCGCGAACGTTAAAGCCTCGCGACCTTTATAGAATAATATTGGCTTGCCTTGATATTTTTCTTCAAGCAAATTTTTTAGATTTTTAATATCTTTTCTTGAACCAATTGAAAACAGCGCTTTTAATACATAGGTCGCATTATAATTTGAACCAAGTGAATTGAATATAGGCATAATAAATGGTAAAAATAGCTAAATGGCTATATGGTTTAGGAATTCGATTATGATTTCTGATGTTTCTTTAGGGTGAGAAAATTGAGGGGAGTGACTTGCATTCTCTATAATTTTTAATTTCGAGTCTTGAATGAGAACGTATATCTTTTCCCCGTCTGAAACAGGCGTGATTGTATCATTTTGGCCCCAAATAATTAATGTGGGCGATTTAACCTTGGAAAATACTGGTTCTAAATCCTGTGAGATTAAGTTAAGCATAGTCTTTTTTAGAATAGGGCTCGCTTTATTATAATCTTCTTCTCCGACCGCTTTATAAAAAAGATTTCTAATTGAGTCGGAATTTGTTAACACCCTGCCTATTTTCGCAGCCGTAGCAAAGACATGTTTCTTTATCAAGCTTTTAAAATCACGACGAATAATCCCTGCGCTATCAATTAATATTAAATGCGAAATCTTCTCAGGAAATTTTGCTGCAAATGCGGCTACAATTCGCCCACCGTTTGAATGACCTAGAAGAGCTATTCGCTTTTCGCTTTTCGCTTTTCGCAAGAGCCAGGATGTGTAGTTGTTTAGTGTCCAAACGTTGCTTAAAGGGGCTGTTAAACCCGGAATTTTAAGCACCCTATACTCCACCCCGCTTTCTTTCAAAAGTTTTAAAAAGGGCTTCCATTTTTCTATGGAATACGACCACCCATGCAATATTAAAATTTTGCTTCGCATATTTTTAATACTACCAATACTACAAATGCCACAAATACTACAAATATCTCAATAGTTTATTGAATTATTGGTGCTTATTGGTAGTGTTGGTACTGTATTTGTAGTATTTTATAGGTCCCATTTTTTCCTCCTTATCTCCCATACCCTGTCCCTTCTTGCAAGTTTTGCCGCATCTTCTTTATTCTCCAGCAGATTTTCAATTACGCCCTCAAGAAAACGTGCCCCCTTAAAAAGAATCATCTCTCCGCCCTCAAGATTATCTTTAAGATAATCCAATACCTCCCTTGGAAACATAAACGCAACAACATTATCACCGTAGTGTCTTTTTAGTGTCTCAAACCCATGCCCTATAATTCTTGGACCAAGCAAAACAACCTTTTCATAATTTGAAGCGACAATTAAATTCGCAAGCTTCTTATGTTCTTCCTCCTCTTCCTTCCCTTGTTCAAGCATGTCGCCCGTAACAGCCCATTTTTTGCCCGATCCTATTTTATTAAACATATTAATTATTTCCGATGCAGATTCAAAATTCGAGTTGTAAGAACTGTCGACAATTACTGTATTTTTTATTCCTTTGAATACGCTGCTTCTACCAGGTGGGATTGCAAACTTAGAAAAAGAAGCGTCAGATGGCAAATCGAGATATTTTACTAATGCAAGCGTTGCAGAGATCGAGTATGACGTAGCTTCTGGAAGCAAAAATTGAAAAGAAAAGGTTTTTCCGTTTATTTTAAAATCTGTGCCCTTCCATGAAGCCTCATGACTTTTTAGGTTTCTGCTTGAAATTCGAATTACTTTCGCTTTTGTTCGGAGGAGTTGATTATTAATTAACTTCGAATCGGAGTTTACAATAGTGAGTTTGTTTGTTGCTTCAAGAAAGTATCCGTATTCGAACGCAATAGCCTCTTCTACACTTTTAAATTTTCCCTGTTCAACAATTCTATCGAAATTCATACTGTGAGTGCGGGATGAAGAAAGCCAAATTGTTACCTCGGGCGCAAGTAAAGTTGATAAGAACCTGCCTTCTCCCGGGCGATCGCAATCAGCTTCAACAACATAAATTTTCTCCTTGGGAACTTTTGAAAAAACCCTCAGCGGAGCAAATAAAAAAAGCGTTATCCACTCGAAGGGCAATAGGGTCTTTCGCGAAAGATCCAGAATATCAAACGGGATTCCATATGAGCTATTTGCGTGATGGCTGTAACGGGCCTTGTCACCGAGTTGAGCTTCGATAAGATGCAGAAGCGTAGTTTTGCCGCTTGACCCTGTTACCATAATTATCCGAGGCTTCCAGCGCGATAGTTTAATTTTTGCGAAGAATCGGAAATAGTAAGCCAAAGGAAAATACAAGGCTTTTTTAAAGCTTTGGAACATATGAAGAATATTATACTAGAACGCACACCAAAAGCATAAAATATGCAAATAAGCAAAGTTCAAATAAGCAAATGAATTCACAAATTATTAAATAATTAAATGATTAAATCATTATGCATTGATTTGCATATTTGCTTATTGGGTTATTTGCTTATTTCCTAGCAAGAATCATGGTCCAAGGGAAGGGGCGCCGCATACAGGATATCTTAAGGCCATTTTTTCTTAAAAATCTTTTGAAAGTTCCCGGCGCCCATTGATTTACGTGCTCAGGATGATTGCCAAATGTTCTTAAATATTTTCCCCGAAGCAAATTTGCAAGCATAAAAAAAGGCTCATTCGGCACGGACAAAAGAACATATTTATTTGTCACGCGAAGAAGCTCGAGAAGTGCTTTTTCTGGGTCTTTTAGATGCTCAAGAACCTCTGTGCAAATTAAAAGGTCAAAAGAGTTGTCTTTGTATGGCAGCTTATATATATCGCCTTTCTTGATATCGAGCTTTGGATAAAGTTTCCTTCCGACGCCAAGGGCCTCGATCGAACTGTCTATTCCCTCTAATTTTTCTCCGACTTTTGCATGCTTGAGTTTAATTAGAGTAAATCCCTCACCGCACCCTACATCCAGAATTCTTTTAGGCTTTAATGGCTTAATTGTTTTAAGAAGTTGCTTGTAGAAGTTATCAATTAGAAAGCGCTGCAAAGGGTTTGCGGAGACATGTTTTTGGTAGTTAGACGTTTCCGGCATAAGAACGAATCATAGCATAATTGGTATAATTTATCCATGAGGCTTCTTGGTATAGGTTTTTTTGCCGTGGTTTTTATTGCAGTTTTGGTTTCTTATCCAATTGTCAATTCGAATTTCTTCGACAAGGACACAACAATTGAATCACCGCTCCCGGAATTCTTAACCAAATTTTTTCCAAGCGTTCTTGGAAACAATACCTATTGGAAACCTAAAGAGAGCGTAATCAGTTCGAATACAGCCTCACCGGCGATTACTGCGGCCGCGGCAATATCGTATGATTTGATCACGGGCTCGCTTATTTATCAAAAAAACATGAAATCAAAACTACCAATGGCCTCATTAACCAAAGTTATGACCGCCATTATCGCCCTTGAGAACATGGATATTGATAAAAAGTTAACAGTAAATACAAAGGCCGCTCAAATTGGTGAGAATTCAATGGGGTTGACCGAGGGAGAAACATATACGCTTAAAGAGCTTCTGTATGGTTTAATATTGCATTCGGGAAATGACGCGGCTGAAGTTATTGCGCAAGGTAGCCGTTTTGGCAGAGAAAACTTTATTTACCTTATGAATAAGAAAGCGGAAGATTTGGGCTTGTCGGACACTCGGTTTACGAATCCGTCAGGTCTTGAAGGTGACGGTAAACAATATTCGACGGTTTACGATCTTCTCGTAATCACAAAATATGCGCTTGAGAACCCTATTTTTGCAAAAGTGGTTTCGACCGTTGAGTATGAGATCCTCTACGCGAACGAACATAAATACATTTATCTATTTAACGAAACAAACCTTTTAACATCATATTCGGGTGTCCGCGGGGTTAAAACCGGCTATACAGATGAGGCGGGGCTTTGCCTTGTGACGTACCTTGAACACGAGGGACACAAAATAATCGCAGTGCTCTTAAATTCGCAAAGCAGACGTGAGGAAATGAAGGAATTACTTGATTACTCGCTTCGGACATTGGGATCGAAACCCCCACCTCATAATTAAATTTCAAATTTCCAATTTCAAATTTCAAATAGTTGAAGGTAGCTTCGTATTAAAGTAAAATACATGAGTAACGCCGCGGTGGTGGAATGGTAGACACGAGGGCCTTAAGAGCCCTTGTCCGCAAGGGCGTGGGAGTTCGACTCTCCCCCGCGGCACACTAACAATATTTGGGCCGTTAGCTCAGTTGGTAGAGTGCTTCGATGGCATCGAAGAGGTCACCAGTCCGAATCTGGTACGGTCCACTTCGCCCCGCCAAAGGCGGGGCTCAGTGCAGGCACTTTATTCAGGAAGCGATGAAGTTACAAACCAAATGAGCATTACTCCAAACAACAAAAGTAAGGTTTCGTAGATGATATAATTCTTTCTCTTCTCGTGATGGATTTCGGGAATTAGATCGGATGTTGCTATATATATGAAGAATCCTGCTGTTAAGGCGATTAAAATCGGGATTTGTTTTTGGATACTTTCCCCAAGTACATAGGTTAAAAGCGCACCCAGAATAGCCACTGCGGCGCTGGCTATATTTATTAATATAATTTTGCTTCTCTTAAGACCTTTATGAATCATTAGTCCAAAATCCCCTATCTCCTGAGGTATTTCATGGGCAAAAACTGCTATTGCGGTTGTAATTCCAAGAGGGAGACTTACCATAAAAGTTGCGGCTATTACTATTCCATCAAGGAAGTTATGCATTGTATCTCCAAAGATTATTAATGGGAGCGTAGTTTTAGTTTTTTTCTCCTCGTGGTATTCCTCGTGATGATGGAACCAATGAATAAACCTTTCTGCTAAAAAGAAAAATATAATGCCAATGAGCGCCCAAAGAAAAACATCGGTCCCCTGCTCTTCTCCTTCATGGAGCGCTTCGGGTAGTAAATCGAAAAATGCACTTCCAAGCAGCACCCCTGCGGCAAAAGAAGCAAGAAAATGGGAAATTTTTAAGGCAAATTTCTCGCGTGACAGAAGAATGAATCCTCCAATAAGCGCCCCAATACTCCCAAGAAACGTAAACAATAAAATAAATCCGAGGGTTGACATAGGTTGATTATAAACAAATTGAAAAGTAAAATATACGGGCGGGGTGTAGTTCATCGGTAGAACGCTCGGTTTGGGACCGAGAAGTAGGAGGTCCAATTCCTCTCACCCCGACCCGGCAACATGCGGGTGTGGTTCAGTGGGTCGGACCGACCAACAGGAGGGAGACCGGCTGCGAGGGCGTAGCCCGAAGACGGCGGTGGAAGAATGACTCCCTTCTCTGGCGACGTAGCTCGTGCGGGATTAGTACAGAGGTAGTATGCCACCCTTCCAAGGTGGAGACACCAGTTCGATTCTGGTATCCCGCTCAGGTTAGCTACTTTGGCGGACAGGCAAAAGCCTTTTATTTTCTCCCGAAAAACGTTATTATATATAGCGTGAGCGCCAAAAGTCCTTATCCAGTACCGCCCAAAACTTCCGACAAGCCCAAAAATATTCCTACTGTCTTTATTATTTTTGGTGCTACTGGTGATTTGATGGGCAAAAAAATAGTCCCCGCCCTATTCCACCTCTACAAAAAGGGTAAGTTTCCAAAACTGTTTAAGATAATCGGATTTTCACGGAGGAAGCTAAGTCAGGATGAATTTGTCGAATTTGTTCGTAATCTTTTAGTAAATCATTCAGAAGGAAATATCGTAAAGGGCGATTTAGAGCGGTTTTTATCTTATTTTCTGTTCCAGGAAGGAAACTTCGAAGAAATTTCTTACTATAAAACTCTGGCCTCCCGCCTTGGGATTGTAGATCGGGAGTGGAGGGTTTGTTCAAACAAGCTCTTTTATCTTGCAGTTCCGCCGCAGTATTACAAAGGAATCTTTGAGCGGCTTCATGATTCGGGATTGACAATTCCCTGCGGCCCTGACGAAGGATGGACAAGAGTTATTATTGAGAAGCCATTTGGAAAGGATCTAAAAACTGCAGAAGATTTGGATGTTCTGCTTGCCAAGCTTTTTAAGGAAGAGCAGATATATAGGATCGACCACTATTTGGCAAAAGAGATGCTTCAGAACATTTTAACATTCAGATTTGCGAACAATCTTTTTGAGGAAGAATGGAGTAATAAGCTAATAGATCGCATTAACATTCGAACATGGGAAAGTATTGGCGTTGAAGGACGAGGACAGTTTTATGACGGGATAGGCGCGCTTCGTGATGTTGGGCAAAATCATCTCCTTCAAATGCTAGCGCTTGTTACAATGGACAGACCTCTTTCATACGATGCCAAAAATGTAAGACAAAAAAGGGCCGAGATTTTATCCACCCTTGAGGTTCTAACGCCTGATGAGATTAAAAAACAAACATTCCGTGGACAATATAAGGACTATAACGAGACAGAAGGTGTTTTAAAAGATTCTAAGACTGAGACATTTTTCAGAGCGAATACTCAACTCTCCCACCCCCGCTGGCAAGGCGTAGAAATCATGCTTGAGGCAGGTAAAAAGCTTCCCTTAAGAAAAGAGATTGAACTAATTCTTAAACATCCTACCCCATGTATGTGTCCAGCGGGAAGGCCACATCTTCGGAATAAAATACTGATCGGTATTGAGCCTCGGGAAGGTATACAAATTGAGTTTTGGTCAAAAAAGCCGGGGCTTGAGCAAGCATTTGCCAAAAGGAAGCTCAACTTTGTTCTGCGCCGCGTTTCCGAGCGTGTACAATATGTAGAAGAATACGAAAAGCTTCTTCTTGATTGTATATCCGGGAATCAGATCCTGTTCTTGTCGACACCGGAGATAAGAGCTTCTTGGCAATATATAGATCCAATTATTGAATCGTGGAACAAGAACTTAGTCCCGCTTGTTTCGTACAAACCTAATTCGACGCAAATTATAAAACTTGCCGACAAAAAAATGAGTGGGAACAGACACGTGATAAAAAAGGAAATAGGGATAGTGGGCTTAGGTAAAATGGGAGGAAATGTGGCGAGGAGACTCGTAAGTCTTGGATGGCAGGTGGTCGGGTACAATCGAACGGCGCAAGTAACACGCGAGCTTGAGAAAGAAGGAATTGACGGTGCCTATTCTTTCGAAGAGCTTGCTAAAAAGCTCTCAAAGCCTCGTGTAATTCTTACAATGCTGCCTGCCGGTAAGCCTACGGATGACGTACTAGATTCGCTTATTAAGGTTCTTTCTCGAAACGACATAATTGTTGAAGGCGCAAACTCTTTTTACAAAGATACAATTCGGCGCTCGGAATTAGCAACAAAGGAGGGAATAAAATTTATAGATGCTGGAATCTCGGGCGGCCCGAACGGCGCTCTGAATGGTGCGTGTTTAATGGTTGGAGGAGATAAGGAGCTATTTGAATATTTAAAGCCTCTGTTTGAATCAATGGCAAGACCTTCTGCGGTAGCGCATTTTGAGGGAGTTGGGGCCGGACATTTTGTCAAAATGGTTCACAACGGAATTGAATATGGGATGATGCAATCGATTGCCGAAGGCTTTAATCTCCTGAAAAAGGGCCCTTTCGAATTAGATCTTTCCGAAGTAGCAAGAATCTATAATAACGGGAGCGTTGTTGAATCACGTTTGGTAGGCTGGCTTCAAGATGCGTTTCTGAAATTCGGTCAAGATCTCAAAGATCTCTCGGGTTCGGTCGGATTTACAGGAGAGGGAGAATGGACCGAAAAAACAGCAAAAGAATTAAAAGTTCCGGCAGAAATCATAGAGAAATCATTTGAATTTCGCGTCAAATCACAGGAGAACCCGAGCTTTATAGGAAAAGTTTTAACCGCTATGCGAAATCAATTTGGCGGCCATTCCATCGAAAAGGGCAAAATGACCTAGTTCTTGAGTGCTTCGTTCTTACATTCGAGCCTCAAATATAGTAAAATAGTTAGGATGCGGGTGTAGCTCAACGGACAGAGCACCTCCCTTCTAAGGAGGTGGTTGAAGGTTCGATTCCTTTCACCCGC
>JACQKO010000010.1 GCA_016204525.1 Candidatus Levyibacteriota bacterium
AAACTTATTCCAATACTAATGAAAAGGAATCGCATTAACAAATCAACAATTGGTGGCCCTGCAGCACTGCTAATCAAGGCTGCCATTATCATGACAAGCCCTGGAATAGCAAATACTACCAATAAAACTAGGCTTACAGTTTTTACGCTTATAGACTCTATTTTCATTCCTATTGTTTCTACTTAGATATTATAACAAGAATATTAATCAACTAGGGCGAGCTGAATAGCCTTTATTATAACTATATCCCGATGTGCAGACTAAGTTCACGTCGGGAGTAAATGTGAACCCCTCCGGATATAAGGGGAGGAAATGTTTTCATAGTAGGATTCGTCCGAAAAGGAAATTGCTTTTGTCATCTATACATACATGCGCGTATATATAATGGTAGATCATGAAATCCGTGGATTCATCTACTGTGGTGACGAATGCTTTTCTATATTTCTAAAATATCCTTCTGTAAACAAGGGGTCTAATTTGTGATAAAAGCCTACAACCATATCTATTTTTTTTCTTAATTTTTCATTGCTGTCAACTATTTCCCAAAATGTCATATTGTTTGTAAACATGTATCCTGCAAAAGAATTAAATTCATTTTCTATATTTGTTGTAGAATATTCGTTTAAAAAACCAATTTTAATGAGGGAATAATCAAATTGTATCAAGTCTCTTCCGCTTCTGATAGCTTCGGCTCCATTTTCAGTATATTGGAAGCCCTCCGGATTAATTTTTTTCCATTCGATTTCATTAAAATTTTTTTTGTAATTTCTTAACAATATGCTTGAAAATTCTGCATGAAATACTCTTTCAATAAAAATATCGGGATATCCTCCAGAAATTCCTTTATTCATCAGGAAAATTCTGTCTCCTGAGTAAGTCCCGCCAGAAACACTATCGGAAAGCAACAAGGTATCAGCGACATAAATCCTCTTTAAATTAGTGCGGATACTGGCAGGAGGATATTTTTTTATAGCAGAATTAATTGTTTTTAATGACCTATCGATTTCTTCTTTAGGAAGCGGAATTATTTTAATATTCGCTGGATAAAACAATGAATAGAAAGGTATGTTTTTTCTTAATATTCTATCGATTTCTTCTATGGGGTCTTCTATGGGAAATAGAAATGTGGGTATGGAATCTGATAAGAATAAACGAGGAAACAGGTCTGGTTCGAATATAATTTTAACTCCGTTAACTTCGTACTTACTTGATTTTGATTGCGTATACAGAATCATAAACGTTATAAACACGGTCAAAATAAAAAAGGCACATATGCCAACAATGAATAGAAGTCTAATGTTCTTCATAGTCATTACTATTTCTAGCGTAGCATAAAAGAGAAAACGGTACCATTTCCCGCGTCGCATAGCCGGAGCCAACAAAAATAACCCCATTTTATGCTGGTTATTTCTATACCTAATCGTGGGGTTAGAACTTTTGAGAAATAGTAAGTAGCATGGTAGTGTAACCTTACCCGAATTGTCGAAAGGTTAAGCTGGAATTGCTAGTAGTTGTTTAGTTTGTTCAAGAGTCAGTTCTGGGTATTCTACAATCTCAACCCAGTTAGCAGTTCGAAAATCGTCCCATCCGGCGAGCTTAACCCTTAACGTTTCGAGGGAAGTTTACCCCGCCAGTAGGCGGGGAATCCTCGCGGGGGAGCACTTTGGTAAACATATAAGGCGCCTTGTAATCTGATTAAAAAAGATATATAAGTAAATTATGCTTGGGCAAACGAAGGGGAAAGCTTTAGGAATAGCCATTATCTTGCTGGTTGCCGCTGCAGGAGTCCTCTTTTTGATCCAATCTCGTCAAACCCCCAAAACCTCTCAACCAAAATCCGCCGAGGAAAAAGCCCAAATACTTATACGTGAAGACAGCTACCAGCGCGGACAACCCAATGCGCCTGTGACTATTGTTGAGTTTGTTGATTTTCAATGCGAGGCCTGTGCCTATATGTACCCTATCACCAATAGAATCTTAAGCGAGTATGAGGGGAAAACAAGATTAGTTATCCGCTACTGGCCGCTTGATCAACACCAAAACAGCCTGGCTGCAGCTTATGCGGTAGAGGCGGCGGGAGAACTGGGTAAATACTGGGAAATGGTTGAACTTTTGCTGACTGACCAAAATTTTAGAGAATGGAGCGCAAGCAATAACCCCTGGCCAATATTTGTAAATTATGCAAAAAACCTTGACCTAGACGGTTTTCCCACCGATTTTCAATCCGCAAAGGGAAAATATGCAGCCAAAGTAGAAAGAGATAAACAAGATGCCATAACATTACAACTAAAGGGAGTTCCAAGCTTTTTCATAAACGGCACTGATTACGTCTATATTCAAAGCTATGAGGAGTTTAAGGAGAAAATCGAAACAGCCCTTTCAGACCGAACCACAATGACCGAAGATGATGTTGATAACGGAAGACTCCTCAACCGCTAGAACTAGAATTCTCGCTCTGACTGTTTCTACCTTTAAACTCATATGTGGAAATTATAGCAAGAAATTAACTATTATGGTTGAGATTGCTGTTGTTTATATTGTTGCTGGTATTGATCTTTATACTGTTCTACATATGGGGCACAGGCGGAATCTTGAGGATTCGATTGGCAGTAACTTGTGCATGATTCCCTTGAGTCACACCCACCAGGACCGGAAAACCCGCTCTGTTTAATAAAGTCTTTGCATGCTGAATCATCAGGGTTACCTTCACAATATGATTTGCAAGAAGCCTCATCCGAGCAACCCCCGGGACCGTTGAATCCGCCATATTGAGAAGTGTATTTGGCACACTCTGGATCTGATCTGTTCGCCTGACAGAAACTGGTACATGAAGCCTGGTCAGTACACCCACCAGGCCCGCTAAACCCGCCATACTGGCCGGCATATTTTTGGCATTCTGGATCAGATTGATTGTTGCTACAGTAAGCCGTACAGGAGCCTATATCAGTACATCCTCCGGGACCTTTAAACCCGCCATATTTTTGACACTTTTTGTCATTTATATTAGATTGGCAATAAGAGGTACAAGTGGCAACATCAGTGCATCCCCCCGGCCCATTATAGTTTACTTCTATCCCCCGCCCTTGAGCATAAGCTAAACAGACTCTTTGGTTGTATGGTTCACTGCAAAAAGCCTGGCAATCTTTTTCTGATTTACATCCTCCCGGCCCAGTTCCACCATATTTTCTG
>JACQKO010000011.1 GCA_016204525.1 Candidatus Levyibacteriota bacterium
AGCCAGATGGTTAAGCGGTGGATTATCAATCCTGATGCCTTCGTCACTAATAATTTTGACTGGAATAAGGTGAAAACTGGCACTACACAAGACTTGGCTCTGCCAGACGGCACTGGTGTGGATCTGCGCCAAGGCAACATGTTAATTTCTGGCGGCAATATTTACTTGGTGGACTACGACTCAGACGGCATAACAAAACGGCCCGTAGGCCCGTGGGAATGTTTTGCTGATCGTTGGCACTACACTTACCGTGATTTATATCAATCCGGCGCTTTGCCTGCTCGGACCGGATCGTTTGCTACCTGCTAATTACCCCTTACACCTGGTACAATATATGGGACGTGAATGAGACTAAAGCTAAGAAAAAAGTTCTTATTATTTCCCATGACAAAATTGGGTCTAGCATGGCTGGGCCTGGTATTCGCTACCACTACATGGCCCAGACGTTATGTGCCGATTTTGATGTAACGGTCGGATTTTTCGATCCCTCGTATCTGCCAGAAGAAGATTTTGCACACTCTTATAAAGCTCGGCATATTGATGCCCACAGTTTTGAACCAGGTTTTGAAGGCTTTGAAATAATTATTTCACACTGGCTTAGCGAGACCATGCTCCATTACTGTAATACTCATAGCATCTTCGTAGTTATAGATCTCTATGTACCGGGCCCTGTCGAGAATCTTGCTTCTACTATTTATGGTGGCAAGGCTATAAAGTATGAAAATGATTTTGAATACAATAGAGCGCTGACAATGTACAAAAAATTTTTTGAGAATGGGGATCTTTTTTTATTCTCCAACGAACGTCAACTAGATTACTGGACTGGATACGCTTTTGGGTCAGACCAAATTCATCTTTCGACCTACCAAGAGCGGCCGATATACGATAGATTTATTTATGCTCCAATGGGAATTGATACAAATCAGGCGATAAAGCACACTAAAGACGTTATAAAAGGTGTCGTACCGGGTATCGACAGGCATGATAAAGTCCTACTTTGGACGGGAGGAATCTGGAACCACTTTGACGGCCAAGTGTTGATCAAAGCCATGGGTAAACTCAAAAATAAAAGGCCAGATATCAAACTTTTTTTCATTGGCACTCAGCATCCCAACCCAAATGTCCCTGAGATGAAGGAATCTTTCGATACCAGAAAATTGGCAACTAAGCTTGGGTTAATAGATAGGACTGTATTTTTTAATGACGGCTGGGTTAAATACTCCGAGAGAATAAACTATTTACTGGAGGCAGATGTGGCGGTTAATACTCACAAATCGTCTATCGAGACCGAATTCTCTCACCGCACGCGGGTACTCGATCATTTACTTGCGGGGTTGCCGACAATTTCCACTAAAGGCGACTATCTTACAGACGCAGTTATCGGACCTAAGGGGCTGGGCGTCGTTGTCCCGCCCAATGATGAATCGTCACTAGCAGATGCCATTATTAGTATTCTGGAGCCAGACAAGTCGAGCGATATTAAAAAAACAATAGCCTTGGAGAGAGAGGCCTTTGATTGGGAAAAAACAATGTCTGATCTCACGCAATTTTTATCTGGGGACATCCACAAATTAGCACTCCTTAGCTCTGCGCCAAAAGTGCACAAGATTAGTAAAACTAGACGAGTGGTCAAAAAAGTCCTGCCAGTGCCTATAAAGAAAGCTATTATACGCACATTAAGGATGAAGTAGTCCAAGTGGAGAAAATCGATTCATCTGCACCTTTAGTTTCAGTCGTAATTGTTAACTGGGATGGCTTGCAAGACACTAAGCTATGCCTAAAGCACACGGGCGATCAGTCTTATCCAAATATTGAAACGGTAGTGGTAGATAATGGCTCCAGCGACGGATCTTTAAATTATCTGCGGGAACACAAGGGCATTAAACTAGTAGAAAACGATGAAAATTTAGGTTTTACCGGCGGCCATATAGCCGGGTTTAAAGTATCGAATGGTGAATACATCCTATTGCTTAATAATGACGCGATCATGGACTCTCGCTACGTCGAAAACGCTGTCAAAACAATGCAGAAAGATAAAAATATTGGAGCGGTGGGCGGCAGAGCTTATCTATGGGATGAGCAAAACAAACTCTTTGACACAACAAATGATTTTTATTCATATCAGAATATAAATCCGATCACTGCTGAAGGTATTTTTGCCAGAAGCGATGAAGGGGTCCTGCAAGAAGTTAATAATGTTTCGGGCTCGTGTGTAATGGTCAGGAGGTCGGTCATCGATAAGGTTGGCTACTTGCATAATCCTTTTTTCGCTTACTACGAAGAATCTGACCTATTCGCCAGAATGAAAAGAGCCGGATATAAAATCATATATAGCCCTACCTTGGCTATTTGGCACGCGAATGCTAAATCCTCTAGCAAAAAAGCCCCGACATTTTCTTTATATATGATGATGCGTAACCGATTCCGCTTTGCCGTGCGCAATTTTGATAGTTGGTCGTTGGCGCGCTTTTTAAAGTTCTACTTAAAAATGGGCGTAGTATCAATTATCAAATCATTTTTACCTGTTAAGCAAAGGCCAATGCATAGAGCCTATGCCCGAGCGTTCCTTTATAACCTTGTTTGCGGCTGGTTGCCTATTTTAGAAAGACTACGGCTGAAAAAAGTCTTGGGACCCTCGAACTATAATGCACAAATAGTTCGAGAACAGACAGGCATGAGTGTAGTGG
Organism: Candidatus Levyibacteriota bacterium; assembly: GCA_016204525.1. Classification (GTDB taxonomy): domain Bacteria; phylum Patescibacteriota; class Microgenomatia; order Levybacterales; family GWA1-39-11; genus GWA1-39-11. The sequence continues at coordinate 2,688 of JACQKO010000011.1, forward strand.
TAGTGTGTGATTCAAGCGAACAATTAGACAAGGCTAGGCAATTGGCCACTAGTCTAAGTCCCGTCGATGAAGTGATTATAGTTACTGCAAAGCCCTCCATAAAAAAAATATATGACGGCCTCAAGGACAGTCCCTTCAACTTAAGACTGTGTGTAGATAGAGGCTTCTTCAATACACACATCGATAATCTTGGGGCAGTATGTTCCAAAAACAACTGGATTATACTCGCCGATATTGATAGTTCGTCTTTTCGAGATGACATGCATTATTTTTCCAAAAATCTTTACTCAGTCATGCGTTCTGGTAAAAAGCTGGTCTTTATAACCAAGGCCTCAAAACCGCTGCGCAACCTTACTGAGGCTCTGAACGGTGAATATTCGCCCCAGCTAATGATCGATAGAGAATTGTTGATAGACGAGGGAGGACTAGATAAAAACTTGTCGATAGAAGACGCCAAAAGGGAACTAATTGCCTATGGTTTTCTAGCAAAATCTTATGCAGCGTTTTTGGTATCAAGAGTTCAATCAACTCTCCCCCCATACTCCGGGGGCTTGGCAGACCACGAACTACATAAAAAATTATCGTCAAAGCTGCATCAGGCATTTATGGACCATAAAAACCCATCGTCATTAGACAAGCTAGCTGCCAGATATTATCGTATTGCCCAATTTAGAAGTGTATTTATATGGATTTTTACACCAAGAATACCCGCTAGGCTCAAGTTAGGCCGCGCAAAAAGTACTTTAATAGCTTTGGCTACATTGAATAGACGCAGGTTAGCCACCGAAATAAAACATATGCGTAATGAAGTGTTGATCTATCGTAACCCTCACGATTTAGCATCAATCAAAAAAGAAGAAAATAATAAACTAAGTCACTTGATCGAAGAGCCTTCCGATACGCCAGTTTTTATAATACTCCGGGATCGCTACGAGCCGCTAAAGCAATTGCTTAAATGGTTAGAGGCTCAAGATTTAAAAAAGATAATCTTTATTGATAATGATTCTAAGCTGCCGCCGCTCATAGATTTCTTAAATGAAACTCCTTACCAGGTGCTAGAACTCGGGAGAAATATGACTCAAAGGGCTCCGTGGGCAGCCGGAATTATAAAGGTCTTACTGCCAAACGATTTTTACGTTGTAACGGATCCCGACATCGTCCCAACAATAAACAATAAAGGTGTTCTTAGGTATTTCTACGAGGTACACAAGAAATTCCCGAACTATTTGAAGATAGGGTTTGGATTAAAGACAGATGATCTGCCAGAAAAATATACATTAAAAAATGACGTTATCAAGTGGGAGTCTCAATTTTGGAAAAATCAGCTTGAAGAAAATATTTACGAAGCAGGCATTGATACTACATTTGCAGTCTATAAACCCCGTACATATAAATACGTTCTTCGTCCAAGTATTAGAACCGGGGGACCATATACTGCCCGCCACTTACCTTGGTATAGTAGCGAAGATAGCCTAACTGACGAGGAAGTTTTTTATCGTTTGCGGGCAGACCAGAGCGTTAATAGTTGGAATAAGGGCCAACTCCCAGAACGTTATAAAAAAGAATTAGCTAAGCAGCGCCACTAAAGCTTCGATTTAACTTTTCGCTTTAAGTGCCCAGCAGCTGAGCGATATGGATGCTCAGCTTTATGCTTTAATTCCTCTTGGGCGTTTTTTGCACTATGTTGGATTATTTCTAGATCCTTCTTAGTGCTTTTCAGGTCGCCTTTCAATTTTTTTATCTGCTTTTCATAATCTAACTTGGTATTTTCGTAGTAGTTATTAAACATATCTATAGGTCCGAACTCTGCTAATTTATGGTGTTTAACCATATCTGGTTTGGCGCTGCCTACAAACTGGAAGGCGCTAGCGTCTGGTTTAGCTGCAAGATTATAAAACTTCTCCGCAGGGCTGAGCCCTATTTTATTTAGCTCTTCACGCAAAAGTTCTTTGGGGTAGTCCTTCTTAACAAAATCTAGGTTCGTAATTTCATATCCCGCCTCATTAAACACTCGCTCTACTTCGCGCTGGTTATAGAAATGGATGTGTGTTTTATCGAGTAGACCGGTCTGCGTATATTCAAAATCCCCTCGAAGAAGAGCCAGACGTACAGAAATGTGAGCCATGTTGGGGATCGAGAATAAAATCGTGCCGTTGCTTTTTAAAAGAGGTCTGATTCGCTTAAGAGTTCCGATCGGATTGACCAAATGCTCGATGATATCACCAAAATAAATAACATCGTACTTTTCTTTAATGAGACCAATATCGTCCTTTTCTACGTCAAGAACATAGACGTTTCTTAAATTCTTTTCGGCTAATTTGGCATCACCGGGCTCTACTTCTATGCCATCTACAATACAGTCTCTGCGGGCAGTAAGTTCGGTGCCAAAATTACCGCTGCTGCAGCCCACATCTAGTACAGCAGACTTGGGGGAAATTAAATGGAAAACCTTATACCAAGAACTGTTGGCGTTGGAGTCGGAATCGTCAAAAGAACTTTGACTATAATTTGACATCTTTATCACCCCAATTGTGAGGCAGAAAGGCTACGCCCCCCCATTGGATTTTTTCTTCTGGCGTTTCGACGATTATTGACGGCCCATCTTCAACGAAACCACGCACGTCTTTATCCGACTCGCCCGAAAGACCAGCTTTTATAAAATACTCTCCGGGGCCTAGGCTTAGTTTAACGGCATAATATATGTCTTTTGATGTCTCTTTGAGGATCTTTTTATCGGCGCCTGTGTTGGTTCCAAAAATATACTCGCCGCTTTGTTTCATTACAGAGACACCTGCATGCTTTACGCCAGCTTGTTTCCACGATAGATGTATCAACGCGACCTCTCCGTGCACAAAACGTTTTTTTGGGCTTTTGGTATTAGCATCTAGAACTGTGATTTTGATGTCATCGTCATGATTTTTTTGCCTCTCTTGTTCGGCTTTCTTTATAGCGTAAGACTCTTGATTGATCTCTCTGTAAAGATTGGCGACTGCACCTGGGCTGCCAATTTTAGTTACTCGCCCGTCTTGGAGCATTAAAGCCCGGTCACAAAAACGCTCCACTATACCCATGTCGTGGGTTACCAGCACAATAGTCTTTTTTTCAGCCTTATATTTTTCAAAGACACTGAAGCATTTTTGTTGGAAGGCTTCGTCGCCGACAGCTAAAACCTCGTCTAAAACCAAGATGTCACTTTGAGCTTTGATGGCTATAGAAAACGCCAGTCGTACTTGCATGCCCGAAGAATAGTTTTTGAGCTTTTGGTCCATAAATTTTTCTATTTCGGCAAAATCGACAATGTCCTTATACATAGCCTGCATTTCCTTGCGAGTGAACCCAAGCAGCGCCCCATTTAAAAATACGTTTTCTCGTCCACTAAGCTCTGGGTTAAAGCCGACGCCGAGTTCTATAAAAGGAGTCAAGCCGCCGCGGACATGGACTTGGCCGCCACTTGGAGTGTAAATGCCGGCAAGTAATTTAAGCAACGTACTTTTGCCGCTGCCGTTGCGCCCGACTATTCCAAAAAACTCTCCCCTACTAACTTCAAAAGAGACGTCGTTTAGGGCTTTTTGCAACTCATAGCCTTTCCGACGTTTATAGAAACTGACAAATGCCGATTTTACTGAACTATTTTTTTCGTGCGGCAGCTTAAATATCTTGCTGAGG
>JACQKO010000001.1 GCA_016204525.1 Candidatus Levyibacteriota bacterium
AAAAAATGAAAAAAAATAAAGTCTTAATTTGTGGAATTACCGGATTTATTGGTAGAAATATAGCCGAAAGATTAATAAAAAGAAACGACATCCAGCTTTTTGGCACATATTTTAGATCTAAACCAAATAAAGAATTTATAAAAAACAAAAAAATTACCCTTATAAAAGCGGATCTGACCAATAAAAACAACGTTAATGAAGTAGTGAGCGGTAAGGATATTATTATTCAGGCTGCAGCTGTGACAACCGGCGCAAAAGATGTGGTCACGAGACCCTATATTCATGTAACAGATAATGCGGTAATGAACAGCCTGTTATTTCGCTCCTGCTTTGAAAATAAAGTTAAACATCTAGTCTTTTTTAGTTGTACCACAATGTATCCCAACCAAAATCTGCCAGTGAAAGAGGAAGATTTTAACCATCAAATTATCGATAAATATTTTGGGGTAGGTTGGACAAAAGTTTATATCGAAAAGATGTGTGAATTTTATTCTAAAATTTCGAATACCAAATACACTGTCATCAGACACTCCAACATTTACGGTCCTTATGATAAATATGATTTGGAAAGGTCTCATTTTTTTGGGGCAACCATCACCAAAGTATTGAAAACCCGCGATGACCCGCCTGCCGGCGAGGCAGGTAAAATCAGCGTTTGGGGAGACGGCTCTGAAAAAAGAGATTTATTATATGTCTCGGATTTAGTTGATTTTATTGAAGTTGTCCTGAGAAAGCAAAAAGAACAATTTGAGCTAATTAATTTAGGGCTAGGTTCAGCTTATTCCGTAAAAGATGTAATAAACAAGATTATCAAAATTTCTGGCAAAAAGATTAAGTTGGAATTCGATACTTCCAAACCGACAATCAAATTTAACCTGGCTGTTAATATTGGAAAGGCGCGGAGAAAATATAATTGGAAACCAAAAGTCTCGCTTGTTGAAGGCATCAGAAGAACAATATCCTGGTACGAAGAAAATATTTTAGATGAAAAAAACTAAAAAAAGCTTTTATGAGGGGAAGTCGGTTTTGGTGACCGGCGGAACCGGTCTTGTAGGTAGACAGCTAGTGCAATTGCTAATTGAGAAGCGTGCAAAGATAACTGTTGTATCACTTGATGATCCAAAGATAGCGCCATATGGGGTCAAGTTTGTAAGGGCAGATCTAAGAGAGTTTTCAAACTGTTTAGAGGTTTGCCGCGATAAGGAAATTGTTTTTCATCTAGCAGGTATTAAAGGCTCTCCCGCATTAACATCTAAACAACCGGCTTCTTTTTTTGTACCAACTATCACTTTCAACACTAATATGATGGAGGCTTCAAGAAAAATGGGAGTCTCAAGGTATTTATATACATCTACTGTAGGGGTTTATGCTCCGGCTAAAGTTTTTAAAGAAGATGACGTATGGAAAACATTCCCTTCTCCCAATGATCGCTTTGCAGGATGGGCTAAACGCATGGGGGAATTACAGGCTGAAGCTTACAGAATTGAATATGGTTGGAATAAAATTTCTATCGTTAGGCCGGCTAACATTTATGGCCCATTTGATAATTTTGATCCCCAAACCTCAACCGTCATAGCATCCCTTATAAAGCGCGTACTTGATGGGGAGAATCCCTTGATTGTTTGGGGAGACGGCTCTCCCATTCGCGACTTTATTTTTGCTCGCGATGTAGCAAGAGGGATGATGTTGGCTGTTGAAAAAGGTGTTAGTGTGCCGGTAAATCTGGGTAGTGGTAGGGGTATAACTATAAAGGAACTTGCGCAAACAATTGCAAAACTTGCACCTCGCGGGCCTATTAAAATTATTTGGGATAAAACAAAACCCCGCGGGGATGCAAAAAGGCTTATGGATATAAGTCGGGCAAAGTCGCTTCTAGGTTTTAAACCAATGGTCTCGCTTGAGCAAGGGATTAATGAAACTATAGAATGGTACATGGAGAACAAAGATCTTTTGAATAAGCGCTATAATGTTTTTTATGAAAATAAAGTCAGAGAACTTAAGTGAATCTATGAACCCCGTTGGGATGAAAGTTTTAGTTACCGGCGGTGCGGACTGAGCCTCGGCTTCGGCGAGGGCGAGGGAGCACGGCTGCGAGCGGTAGCGAGACAGCGGTGGTAGAAATTAATTAAACAAATGAAAATACTCATCACAGGTGGCGCTGGTTACATAGGTTCAATTCTTGTCCCTTTATTACTAGAAAAAGGTCACGAGGTAACAGTTGTTGATAATTTTTTCTATAACCAGAATTCACTCCTGGATGTATGTTCTAATCCAAAGCTTGCTGTCGTACGAGGAGATGCACGGGACAAAAAGCTCTTGTCATCTTTGATCAGGGGGCAAGATTTTATTATACCATTGGCTTGTCTTGTGGGAGCACCTCTATGTGATAAATTTCCGGAAGAAGCAAGTGCAATAAATCTTGATGCGATAAAAATGATTTTAAAACTTCGATCGCCACGGCAAAAAATTATTTTTCCCAATACTAATAGCGGTTACGGTACTGGTAAGGCTGGTATTTATTGTACTGAGGAGTCACCCTTAAGACCCATATCTTTATATGGTCGTCTAAAAGCAGAAGCGGAAAAGATATTACTTCAATCAAAGAATGTTATAACTTTTCGTCTTGCGACCGTTTTTGGCATAAGCCCACGTATGAGACTTGATCTCTTGGTAAACGACTTCGTTTATCGAGCAGTAAATGACGGTTACATTGTATTATTTGAGGCAGATTTTAAGAGAAATTACATTCATGTTCGGGATGTAGCGCGTGCATTCATCCATTGTATAGATAACTTTGAAAAAATGAAAAATGAACCATATAATGTTGGTCTTTCAAGCGCAAACCTTTCCAAAAGGGAGCTTTGTGAGGAGATAAAAAAGCAAGTACCTCGTTTTACTTTTGTAGTCTCTGAAATAGGAAAAGATCCGGATCAGCGTAATTACATTGTCTCAAACGAAAAAATTGAAAAGACTGGTTTTAAACCGAAGATTTCCCTAAAGATGGGTATTTCAGAACTAATAAAGGGATATCAAATTATCAGAAGGAATGAATTTGCTAACATATGAATTCCGATAGAAAGCTTTATCTTATTTGTAGGTGCGAAACCTTACAAGGTATTCACCAAAAGTAAATGACAGAAAATATTGATAGAACAGTCAAAGATAGTAATGCAACTGGATTTTGGGCGAGCGTGGGTTTTAAAGTCAGAGAAGGAATGAGGATGCATAAGCTTACTGGTCAATTAGAAAAAGGGCCCGATAGCTGGAGGAATGTAACAGAGCATTGCTTAGTTCAAACGGCAAGATCAGAAATTTTGGGGAGATGGATTGGATTACCAGAAGATTTGATTAGAGATATGAGAATGGGCGCAATATTGCATGATTTTGACAAAAAAGAGGAAATGGCTGTTATCCGACAGGCCAACCAAATTGGCGCATCGCCTTTATCGCCTGTTAGATCCGAGGGAAAAATTGCAGACGATTTATTAAGGACCTCTGGTTTCAGTGATAGAGTGATAAGGCTTGCGGATTCTTCGGGAGTAGATGCTCCTCAATTGATTGAGGCACAAAGAATTTTGGATCAGGAGAGTTTGTCAGACGAGGATCTAGCTTGGTTAGTAGTTCATTACGTTGATGATTGTTCTATTGGAACAGATTGGGTACTGAGTAGTCAAGAAGGCAGAAATATAGTTGATTTTCGCATGGGGCAAAATAAAAGCAAAGCTGACTACGTTAAAATTTCCCAGGAGATAGCCCAGGAACTGGCTAATCATCCTAAATTTCGCGGAATGAATATTTATGATGCAGCTGTATCTGTGGATCGCCAAATCGAGAGAAGATTTGCTCAGAGAATTAAAGGAATAACAGGAGATGATGTAGATCCTCTCACTGTTCCAGAGCTGGTCGATCAAAAAATTAGAGAATCTATTGAAGAGTTCCCTAAGTCTTCTTAGCGAGCTTGTTTCTAGGCCAATGTATTCACCAAAAAGAAATGACATTTTTAACAACAGGGTATAAAAGTGGGCTTGGGCGTTATCTTTATGAATATTTCGGGGGGGAGGGTTTTGATCGCAATTCTAAACTCGAACAAGTTAGCCGTGAGGGCGCGGATGTGATAATTCACTGTGCATCCCAACCACCTGGAGCTGTTACATCAAGTACGCTTTATCCATTTATTGATGATAATGTGTTACTTACAGAGCGAATTAGCCGAATTCGCCATAAAAAATTTATTTTTATTTCATCTGTCGACGTTTATCCAAAAAACTCTAGTTCACATAACGAAGAAAAAGATATTCCACTTGACTCAATAACAAATTTGTATGGTATAACTAAACTCATGTCCGAGTCCATCGTTAGAAACAAGTGCCCGAATTATCTAATTCTTCGATGCGCGGCGCTTCTTGGAATCTACTCGCGGCAAAACTCCCTGATCAAAATAGCGCAAGAAGAAAGTCCGGTACTCACTCTTACAGCTTCCTCCGTCATGAATTATATCCTGCACAGACAAGTTGCTGAATTCATAAAACATGCTGTAGACAATAATCTTTCCGGCATTTACAATGCGGCATCTTCTCAAAATATAACGCTTGCACGTGTTGCTAAGTTACTTAAGAAAAATGTAAATTTTGGTCCTCATTCATACATGGTGGGGAATATTTCCAATCGAAAAATTTCTAATGTTTCCTCTCTCTTTGCGAGAACGTCCGAAGAAATTATCGAGCAATTCATAAAGGAGGACCTGATTAAGAGGAAGGCATCTATATCATGAAAACGACACTTTTGGTCCCGACTTTAAATGAAGTCGAGGGTATGAAGGCAGTTATGCCGCGCGTAAAAAAACAATGGGTCGATGAAATATTAGTGGTGGATGGCGGCTCTACGGATGGAACCGTAGAATACGCAAAGCGACGAGGCTATCGGGTCGTAATGCAAAAATCAAAAGGAATTACAAATGCTTATCGCGAGGCCTTAAAAGTTGTCAAAGGCGACTACATTGTAGCTTTTAGCCCGGATGGAAATTCTGTTCCTGAGGCTATACCCAAACTTATCAAAAAAATAAAGGAAGGTTATGATATGGTAATCGCGTCAAGATACGCAAAAGGCGCAAAAAGTGAAGACGATGATCCGGTTACGGCTTTAGGCAACTTCCTGTTTACAACAGTAATTAATATATGTTTTGGCGGGCATTATACAGATACGCTTGTTATGTTTCGAGTATTTAGGAAAGATATCGTTAAAAACATTCCAGTTGGTCTTCCCAGAGCTGGCTTAGAACCAATTCTGTCTATTCGATGTGCCAAACAAAAGCTTAAGGTTACCGAAATTCCAGTCAGCGAACCTAAGCGGATTGGTAGTCCGCGCAAGATGATTCCTATTCTAAATGGCCTAGATGTTCTCCGCCTGATATTTTTAGAGCTAATACACTAACGCGGCTTCTTTAAGACACACTCGATCGAGAACTCTCCCGGGTTGAATTTGGCCGGGACGTTCGGATCGTAACCCTCTTTACAAATCTTTGCGTAGACGATCTTGGCGTCTGCAAACAACCGTTCGATCAGCGGCACAAGGCCGATCGTGTCGGGTGGGTCGTCGCGGTCGACGAGGAAATAGTGCTTGTGATCCAGGCTTAAGTCGGACGGGAGGGTCTTTTTGCGTTCAGCGAGGTTGCGCTCGGGGACGTAGAGCAGAAGATAGCCGCCCGGCTTGACCACTCGCCACCAATTCCTGAGCGCGAGCGTCGGGTCGGCCAGATGCTCGAGCAGGTGCGACGAGTAGACAAAATCAAACTCGGCATCGGGTACGCCCGCAAGCAGGTGTGCGTCGCCGTGCTCGATGTCCCAACCACGGCAACCCGGAACGATCACATCGCCGCCGTAGCCGACGTCTAGACCCTGTCCCCGGCAGTACTTCGCAAAGAAACCCTCGCGGTCGCGACGCGACCGCGCCTTGCTCGTCTCGCGCTTGATGGTTGGCCGCTTGAGGACGCGGAAGCGGTACCGGTTGACATTGTAATAGATGGTCGGCAGATACTTGAAAATCCTGCCTGGGATGATCCTGTTCGCAGCGGAAAAGAGCTTCTCCTCGACATACTGGAGCGGGCCGATCAATCCTCGTAAGTTCATAATTAAGTTTATTGCAGAAATATACATACGTCAAGGGAATGATTCCCCTTTAACGCTTGTTCGTCTATTGCGTTATTGCCTAGGGGGAGGAAAAATGGTAAAGTCTCATACACGTGCGAATAGAGAAAGTTATCAAAACAATTGACAAAGGAACATGGATTGTTTTTCTCTTTTTTGCGGTTACTGTCTTCTTTGTCTTCCGTGATTTGTTTAACTCATATTTTGTTGCAGATGAATGGTTTCACTTTACTCATTACTTACCACTGACTAAAAAAAGTGAGGGATTATTCACTGCAATGCTGTCTCCATTCATAAGCACTGGAGAATTATCAGGAGGTCAGCACGTAAATCCCATTGCTTCAAGTATATTTTTTCTAAATTCCAAACTTTTTGGCATGAATTACGTTCCTTACGCGGTTATGTCGCTTCTTCTGCATGCGGTAAATAGTTTTTTGGTCTTTCGACTAATACTATTATTTCTTAAAAATAACTAGGATCGTGTTTTATTCGCATTATCGGGTGGAGTATTTTTTGCTTTTGCTCCAACCCCACTTCATACTGTAACTGGAGCAGCCCCTTTTTATGGAGAAAATGTTTTGTCGGTAACCTTTGTACTTTTTAGCATCCTTTTACTAAAACTTGCATATTCTTTTAAGAATAAAAAATACCTATACCTTTCCCTCCTTTCGCTTTTTGGGGCAGTATTTAGTAAGGAAACGGCCGGATATCTTTTTCTCCTTTTACCAATACTTGTGTTTATTGAGGAAAGGGTAAGAAGAAATAGGACCTTCTCTTTGAGGTTTTTAAGTAAGTTATTTGTTTTTTGTTTAATACTTTATGTTGTGATTCGATTTGTGATTCCTGGAATCGGAAATCTTTTATCAGGCGCTAACAAAATTCGAGCAAAAGCAGTTGATACGGGTACAATTGTTAGTCGCGATCTATCGATTCATAAAAACTTACCTCTTGAGATTGTATTCAGAACCATTACATACCCAATAAGAATGACAGGTACTGTATTTGTTCCGCGAGACACAGTAGTTTTTATGGTTGAAGCACTGGCACCGATTGTGCGTCCTACACCTTCAGGCGGCGACCGGACAGGACAGGTTGAATTTATCTTGGGGTCAGGACCCTATACCGTCATTTATTTATTTAGTATTGGGATGCTTATATATATATTTTTAAAAATCAAAGATTCGTTGTTGAGTAAAAAGTACCAAGAATCCGCGGCCTTAGTTTTTGGCATTGGCACTATTTTTCTTGCTTCATTACCTTTGGTCGTGATTATCTTTGCTTTTCCAAGATGGGGATATGATAGTTATTTTGATGGAAGGCACTACTACCACCCGACAATTGGTGCAGCAATTATATTTCCGTTTTTGCTCGAAGACACTTCGAGATTTATCTCGAAAATATTTAAGAGCCGCGTAAAAGCATCAGCAACTTTTGTAGGACTTTTTTTATTATGGCTAATTAATAACATGTTCATTTTTAACTATAACTTTGGCCAGATTGTTAATAAATATAATGGAGACAGAAGAGAAGTTTTGGTACAACTTAAAAAACATCTCCCTGTCCTACCCAAAAAAGTAGCATTTTACTTTGAAACGGATGGTAATTCCATTTATGGACCGATACTTCCTTTTCAAACAAGTGTTCCACAAGCAATAAGTGTTTACTATTATAAAACAAGCCCATTACCTAACAGTTTTTTCGAAAATACAATACTTAATGGAAAAGCTGAAGGATATCAAGTTGCCCAAGGACAAGGATTCGGGTACTACATGAATAAAGATAAGCTGGCAGAAGATTTATCTCGGGGCGAATTTCAGGTTTCGAATATCTACGCTTATCATTATAAAGCGGGCGAGGTTAGACTTTTGGATATTTCTCAAAAAATTCGTTCCGAAATGGCTGATTATCTTGTGGAGGCAGAAAAAACCAAAGACTGGAAGTTATTCAAGGATAAAATTCAAGTATTTTCGTTTTTGTATCCACCTGAGGCAATTATTAATCAAGAAGACAATACAATGACAATCAATATTACTCATCCATCATTTTCTCTTAATCTTTTCGTAACTATTGTTTCACCAGGATTTAATGCAAATGAATATTTACAAATAACAAGTAAAGGCAATTTGGGGATTGTTAATTCCAAAAAAGTTTCATATGATAAGTTCCATTCAAAAGACGCTGTGGCTATTAGTGAAAATGGTCAAATCGAATACTTAATTCAGTTAACAGATAAATTGATCGTCGGGGAGACAGATCAAAAAGATAACACGTTTGTTGAGAAAATTTTAGGATCCATCGTGATACTTACAAAGTAATGGTTTTAAAAAAAAATAAATTCGAAGAGTTTTATTTCAAAGGATATTATCAGGGGATTGGAGATTTTAGTTTGGAGCGCGATCGGGAACTTACAAATTGGTTTAAGGGAATGTGTGAATATATCAATCGGTATTATCCAATAAAGCGAGCACGCGGAAAAAAATTAATAGAATTTGGATGTGCAACTGGAGCCGCAGCTAATCTTTTCGCTGATTATGGTTTTAATGTATACGCAACCGATGTATCAAAATATGCGGTTCGAGAAGCCCAAAAAAACTATCCCGACATAAAATTTAGCGTTGCTGACATGCAAAAACTCTTTACAAGGACGGGAGATTTTGATATTGTGGTGGCGTTTGATGTAATAGAGCATTTAGATAAACCAGAAGAAGCGCTTAAGAATTCATACGAGATTTTAAAAAAAGGCGGAGTGTTAATTTTAACTACTCCAAATGACTATAAACACATGTCCAATGATCCGACTCACATTAATGTAAAAAAACCGCAAGATTGGCGAAATATCATCAGGAAAATTGGCTTCAAGAATATTATTGTTCGTCAAATAACATTCGTTCCATATTTGTATAGATTCAACTGGCGGCTGAATTTTGCGATACCAATCACAACTGCCTCGCCATATTTTATCTCGCCGGTATTTATAATAGCCCAAAAAGTTTAAGTAATGAAAAAGAGAATCATTATTGACCTTGCCATAATTTTTATCATTGGCTTATTGCCAATACTGTGGCTTCCCGGAGATTCGGTTCTTCTTGGTCATGATGCAGGACTCGCAATTGACCCATTAATGCACTTTCTTGACCGTATTCACGTATGGTCCCAGAGATTTAGTTTAGGTACCGACCAAAATGGGGCATTGTTGGGAGCGTTCTTAATACACGGTTTTGAAGCGCTTCTTGCATATCTTGGTTTGAATTTACATTTTGGGCAAATAGTCCAGTTTATTTTTTGGTTTACACTCCCAGGACTTGCAATGTACTTCTTTGCAGCAAGTTCTTTCAGAGACAAAAAATATTTACCCCTTATTGCATCTATTATTTACATGCTTAATTTTTATCTTCTTCAGGGGTGGTTTATAGCAGAGAGAACCAAATTCTCAATTTATATAGCTTTCCCTTTTGTCCTATATTTTCTGATCCGCTATTTGACAGGCAAGATGAAGTTTCTACCCTCTATATTGTTTTCCGGGATTATTCTTGGGATATTTAATGGGGGAGGATCAGTACCTCTTTATGGGGGTCTTCTATTCTCTGTGACTATTACGTTTATATACATAAACATTATTAATCTCAATCTAGCAACGCTCAAAAGAACAGTTCTCTATACTCTTGGGGTCGCCGCCGTCTACTTTATTCTTAATGCGTACTGGATTATACCTTACGGCTTTTATGTTGTGGGGTTTTACGGCAGGGACCTTGCAAATGTTGGAGGGTCAGAAGGGATCCTTGAGTGGGCTAAATACTTATCAGCAAAATCTACATTTATTAACCTATTTCGCGGACAAGGGATACCAGATTGGTACCTTAATCCATTTCATGCATACTCACAAAAATTCTTAACTAACCCGATTCTGATTTTAGGGTCATTCCTCTTGCCAATACTTGCATATGCAGCGTTTATTTTTATAAAGAATAAGCGTGACGCTTTCTTTATTTACCTTCTGATACTCATAAGCCTTGTTGGGATACTATTTTCATCAGGCCCTGAATCACAATTTGGCTTTATATACGAGGCAATGGTAAGGTTCGTTCCAGGATTCGGTCTATTCCGCTCCGCTTTTTATAAATTTAATTATATGGTTTGGTTTTCTTACGGAATATTAATTGGGTTTACGCTTGACGTCGTTCTCTCAAAAATAGAGGCCAAATATTTTAAAAAACACGCACTTGCCTTTTCAAAAATAGCTCTTATTTTGATTGTAGCCTTATACGTGTTATATCACTACCCAGCACTAGACGGGTCATTTCTCGATTATTCACATGAACCCGGCAAAGAACTTACAACAAGAGTTAATGTCCCAAAATATGTTTTAGATTTTGGCCGTTGGGTTAATGCTAAAGACCCAAATGCAAGATACTTAGTTATGCCCCAACTTGGAAATACAAATGTTGTCTCCTATGACTGGCACTATTGGAGTATCGCTCCATTAACCAGTCTTCTTTCAAGGAATTCATTTGTTCATAATACAGCTCTTGTGCCTGAAAGTGAAAGGGTACTTATGAATGAAATGTATGCCGCATTTTTGCGAGGAGATATGGAGAGCTTTAGAGATTTTGCTGATGTGTTTGCAATCGATGGGGTACTTCTTGAGAAAGATTACGATTGGAAAAATGTAGCGTGGGGGACAATTGACCCCCGGGAACATGAGGAAACATTAAAAGCAAATCCTGATCTTTTTACGCTTGAAAAATCTTTTGGAAAATGGGATGTATATAAATTCTCATTTAGGAATGAGTCACTGCGAATCAATTCAAGTACTAAATTAACATACCTTCAGGGAAAACTTGGCAAAGTTGTATCGTTCCCATATTTCTCCCCTAAGTCGCCTCTTTTTATAAGTGATATTGAAGGTAAAAATACGGAGTATTACGCAAAGAATGCATCAGATATATATCTTGCCCCAGAATGTGTCCAGTGCGACCTTGAGTATATTGGAACACCATTCTCATTTTATAACCCTAAGCTTTTGCCTGGGTCCGCGCTCTATCCTTTTATTACTTTTAGGGAGGAGCAAGTAAAGGCTTCATCAAAGGACTTTATGTCCCTGCTTAATTTTTACATAACCACTGCCAATAGGAGATTGATTGAAGTCAAGTGGATGGTTGAAACAAGAAATAAAATTGGAGAGATAATCCCAACAGTCGAGCGGTATAGAGGGATACTTGAAGAAATAGCCTTGCATCTTAACAAAGACGAGGCGGCGACTATTGAAAATAGAGCGGCTATTCTTGTGACGTATCATATAGGTCAGCAAATTGGTCTTCTTGATTCAATATATAGGGAACAAATACTAAGCGTTTTCGAGCGTCAAGCTTTAGCCCGAGCATATAATGAAATTCTAAATATAGACAGGCTTGCACGCGAAAAACTGTGGGCAACAACTGATATGACTAATAAAAAATATATATATGATTTGCCCCTGACCGGTGAATATGAGATGTTTGTCAAGCGCGGCAGCTTAACATACCCGGACACTGATGCTAGTGATACAGTTATAACATTTCGCGGCTCACAAAAAGAATTAAGACCAGTTGAGACAATAGGCGATTGGTTGTCTTTTGGAAAAGTTAATTTACTAAATAAGAAGACATTTATAGCAATAAAAGATGGTACTCTCTCAAATTTGGTTGAGCAAGTTGTGCCTTCTTTTACAGAAGGCGAGGAGGGAATAATTGTTAACAATATTAATGCCACGTTTACCATTGACAGTTTGAACAAATGTTTCTATTACCAATTCCATGACTTAGAATTCTTAAATACCCAATACGCTGTCTCATTCACCTATAGAAACTTTTCCGACAATAACAGTTTAAGTTTCTTCCATCAATTTGAAGGGGATGAGATGCCTCGCTATGGGACAAAGGACTTTACATTGACCAATTTCAGGTATGCAAATAAGTTTACAAAACTTATCACGCCCAAAAATGGAAACATTAGATTAGTATTTTGTAACGCATATTTGTCACTTCAAGAGATTGGCACTTTTGAAAAACAATTGAATTTAGAGTTGTTACCTGAGAGACAAAACTTAATTGAAATTACCGGTATAACGTTTCACAAAGTATCTTATCCCAATGTCGTCCTATATAAGAGGCAGAAGGACATAGAGGATATAAATACAGTCACTAATTTTTCAAAGATTGACCCGGTAACTTATGAAGTGAACTTAACAAGTTCTAATATGCCGATTTCCTTAATGATGAGAGAAAGCTACGGTAAATACTGGAGAGTGTGTGATGAAAAAAACAAATGCCTTTCATATGATGATCCCTCGCACTTTCAAAATGCAGGTTTTGCAAATGCCTGGTTCATGAAAGATAGTTCTATGGGTAACAAATTAAATCTTTATTACTATCCTCAGAGATGGTACGAGATAGGAACAATTATTACGTTTGCATCTATAACGTTAGTTTTAGGAATATGTTTACGTCTATTTATAAAAAGATAACAAACATTTTTGATCGCGCAACAGATTTTGTTCGAAAGAATACTGTTCAAGTCGTGATTATTGTGAGTTGCTTTGCTGTTCTTGAATTAATCCAATCCTTTCCTTATGTAAACATAATTCCAAGATATCAGTTTTTAGTAATAAGCTTTGTGCTTTTGTTAAGCGTTGTTCTCCTAAGAGTTTTTATCTCAAGTAAATTAATTAATTATGTTGTCCTAGCTCTTTTTGTAATAAGCATATTTACTGCAATTCTAGATATTGAACAAATTTCTAACTTGATTGGATTTGTCGCTTTTGTATTACTGTCTATAATGGTTATTAGACAAATCTTCCAAGATAGGGAAAAGTTAAAGGAGGTAGGCCTTGAAAAAGAGAGTCATATTTGATCTTATTATTATTTTGGTCTTAGGTTTGATTCCTCTGTTGTGGTTGCCTTCGCAAAGCATTATTTTAGGGCATGATGCGGGATTAACCTTGGATCCTGTTGCGAATTTCTTAGACAGACTTTATGTTTGGACGCAAAGATTTGGTATAGGAACCGATCAAAGTTTTGCTCTTCTTGGCGCTTTTTTCATACACGGACTTGAGGCACTGCTTGCGTGGCTTGGGTTTGTGCCCGATGCCCAGCAGAAAATTCAATTTGTCTTTTGGTTTGTTTTGCCAGGTCTAACCATGTATTTCTTGGTCTACAAACTTTGGCCTGAGAAGCGATACATGCCCCTGATTGCTTCAACTATATACATGATCAACTACTATATTATTCAGGCTTGGTTTGTCGCAGAACGGACTAAATTCTCGATATACGCGGGATTGCCGCTTTTCGTTTACTTTCTTCTCGCCTATTTTCTTAAGCGAATGAGCCTTGTCAAAAGCGTCTTACTTGCGGGGTTAACTATAAGTATTTTCAACGGAGGAGGCAGCCTTCCCTTATATGGTGGTCTATTAATAATAATTTTTACTGTTTATGTTTATTTTGCTTTCTTAGATTTTAGAAAAAGAACCTTTGTCAACATTCTTTATTTCACGGCCGGACTGCTTTTGGTCTATCTTTTACTAAACGCTTATTGGCTTATTCCTTATCTATTCTACATTTTTAGTTTTTATGGTCGGGATCTGGCTCTTGCGGGCGGATCGGAAGGAGCGCTTGGATGGGCAGAGTATCTTTCAGAAGGCGCAACTTTTTTCAACATACTTCGTGGGCAAGGAATCCCTGATTGGTATCTAAATCATTACCACGCTTTCTCTAATAATTTCTTTACAAATCCAATTTTTATTAGCTTAAGTTTTGTTTTTCCTGTCGCGGCTTATCTTTCACTTTTTTTCGCCAAAGATAAAAAAAGTAAACTACTTATTTATCTCTTGGTTATCCTAAGTCTCGTTGCTCTTGTTTTTACATCCGGGCCAAGGTCTCAACTAGGAGTAGCTTATAGATTCTTAGCTCTTTACGTACCGGGCTTTGCAATTTTTAGAAGCGTCTATTACAAATTCGGTTACGCATTTTGGTTTGCCTATGCAATATTAATAGCATTTACGATAGACTATATCCTCGCAAAAATTCAGTTCAGGCTCCCAAAAATTGTGAAAAGCACCTTTGAGGTTGGGGCGCTTCTTACGTTTCTTGCTTTTATACTCTTTTATCACTATCCAATACTCGACGGGTCGTTCCTTGACTATTCGCGTGAGCCTGGACGCGAGCGAACAACCCGCGTGAAGGTTCCAGAATATGTCTTCGAGTTTGGGAAGTGGATGAGCACAAAAGATCCGGATTTAAGATACTTAATCGTTCCGGAATTATCAGAAACAGGGTACGTTGCTTATGATTGGAAGTACTGGAGTATTGCTCCCCTAAATAGTTTATTTTCAAGACAGTCTTTTGTTCAAAATACCCTTCTTCTTCCACAGTCAGAGCGATTAATTTTACTTAAGATGTACTATGATCTTTTAAGACAAGATTTTAAGAGCTTCTTTGATTTTGCAGAGGTCTTTGCCATAAACGGAATAGTTTTACAAAAGGATGTAGATTGGAAGAATAGCCTATGGGGAAGTACTAATCCTAAAATTTATGAAGAGATAATAGAGAGAAGTCCGAATTTTAAATTAGTTAAAACCTTCGGCATGTGGAAGGTATACGATATTATTGGAAGACCATCCCCTCCACGCATTGTTGCAACTACTAGGCTCTCTTTTCTTGAGGGGGAGCTGAAGAATGTAATGTCGTTCCCACAATTTGATGCACGTGCCCCAATCTTTATGGGAGCTTCGGATAAGAAGAGTAGTCCATATTTTGTTAAAGAGGTATCAGAAGTATTTCTTGTTCCTGAATGCTTTAACTGCAGCCTTGAGGAAGGGGGGCGGGGAGTAAGTTTTTATGATCCAAAAATTTTGCCAGGCTCAATTCTCTATCCATTAATTGGAGTACAAGAGGATAATATCAGACGACAATCTAAGGATCTCAAGTCTATCTTAAATTATTATGTAACGATTTCTGACAGAAGAATCATTGAATCAAAATCAATGGTTGAACGAGAATTATTCTTGCACAAACTAGAAGAGACTTTTGACCGTTACAGAGATATATTGTTAAAGCTAAGATCGTTAGTACGAAAAAAGGATTGGAAGATGACCGGACGAGAAGAGAGTACTGTTGCGGAAGAAACGTCTAAACATCTTCTGGCTCAGGCATCCTGGATTGAACAACTAGATGATAGTAAGCACGTTTCAGAAGAAAGCAGAAAAATCCTTGCAGAATCATACGAGTTTTTACTTGATATAGATGCAAAGGTTCGTGAGAGGATTTGGATCACAAGAAATACTGAAGACAAACGTTACATTTTTGAACTACCTAAAGTAGATGAATATGAAGTCTATGTAAAGAAGAGCACGTTCGCACATGAAGACAATTTTGAAGGATCAATACTAACGTTAGCTGAAAGGCCGGAGTTAAGATTAACCCCAATAAGTGATGTAGGGGGGTGGCTATATTACGGCCCTTTAAGATTTGAAAGCGATAGGCTTAGGCTTGGACTTGTCGATTCCACAGTGAAAAACTTACTTAGTGGTGTTATACCAAATGTTCCAAAAGAGCAAAAAGGAATTGAAGCAGGACAGGAAACTCTATCATTTACAACAGATAGTATTGATAAATGTATTTCCTATAAAATCTTAGGTCTTGAGACAATTGATACAAAGTATAGATTGACATTTGAATACAGGAATTTTACAGACAAACGTGACCTCTCTTTCTATTTGACATTTTCGGGGGAGAGAACACGCAAATTAGACATCCTTTCAACTTTCCTTTCAAACAGCAGAGGATTTAGAATGGAGGAGAGATTTATTACAACAAAAGACGGTAGAGTGACCATCTTTTTCTGTAATGGGTTTGCAACTCTTGAAGAAAAAGTAAAAGGAGAAGAGATTGGTCCATCTCTTATTCCCGGGCAAACAATGATTGAGATTAAAAACATAAAGCTTGTTAAGGTATCCCTTCCTGCTGTAGTTCTATATAAGAAGCAGAGAGATATAGCTACCCAAGATTATGTTAAATCTTTTGATAGAACAAGCCCTGTGTCGTATACGATGGATATAGGAAAAAATACAGGTCCATTATCACTTACAATCCGTGAAAGCTATGGTAAGTATTGGCAAGTATGTGAAGAATCGAGGAAGTGCTACCCATTTGATGCAAAAGTACACTTTGCATCTGCAGGATACGGAAACGCTTGGTATTTTCCAGAAGGGATACAGGGGAAAGTTAAGATTTACTACCTTCCCCAACTAATGTTTACTATTGGTTCATATATTTCTGTTACAAGTTTCGTTATAATACTTTTTGCCCTATGTTACGATATTTTAAAGAAAAAATAGTTGCGTTTGTAGGTTTTAATAAACATTTTTTTGTAAGGCATTTGCCTCATATTGTTTTTTTAGTTTTCTCTTTTCAGTTTCTTGTTGTTGCGGGGGCTCTTCCATACTTTAATTTAATTAGCCAATATTCTTATTATGTTTTCACGACAGTATGGGTAATTGCAGTTTTTTTGTTCCGAAAACAAATAACAAGTAAGTTTATATTGAAAATGATAATGATTCTAATCTTTCTCGGAATTCCGGTTGCGCTTTTGAGCTTTGCCGGTACTGCCGACGCCCTTGGATACGCTGTTTTTGTATTGATTAGCACTGGGGTCGTGAAAAAGAGTATGGAAGATTGGAGTATTATTAAGACTATTAAGAAAAATAGTGTTTTGGATTAAAGGAGACTGGCCATTTTATTGGCAAGAACATTTATCAAGCTTTACTCTCCCTGAGATTTGGAGTTCTGTTTGGCCAACAGGGTTGGGTGGGAATCAAGCAATAATTCTGCCTCTGAAGTTATATCTTGAAGGGGTAGTAGCGCTTTTTGTAAACAATCTCGGTATTCCTTGGGAAATTGTCCAGATAATCTTCTTCTTTGGTTTATTCTTTGTCCTCTCAATCTACGCAAGTTTTCGACTCACTAAGTCATATTTCGGCTCATTAATTTATACTACAAACACATGGATTCTCTTGGTCTTTTTTGGTGGTCAAATGGGAATAGCATTAGCCTACGCAATAGCACCTCTGGTTCTTAAGATATTTATTAACCTTATCGAAAATACCGTAGTCAATAAAAATTTCCAATTTCAAATTTCCAATTTCAAATTTCCAATGATGGCGGGTTTGATCTTTGCGATTGAGGTCATGTTTGATATGCGAATTGCCCTTCTTACTGGACTAGTTGTTTTAGGCTATGTGGTTTTTCATCATGTTTTTATTCAACGGATTAATTTCAAACTATTCATAATTCATTATTCATTAGTCATTATTCTAGTAGTACTGCTTCATGCATTCTGGATTCTACCTAGTGTTTTTATTGCGTTGCGAGGAGGAAATGTTGCAAATATCGTTGATACAACTTACGCAAGTTTAGAATTTTTTAGTTTCGCAAAATTTGAGAATTCACTATCTTTGCTTCACCCAAACTGGCCGGAGAATATTTTCGGTAAAGTTGCGTTTATGAAACCAGAATTCCTGATAATCCCAATCTTAGCCTTCTCAAGTTTACTATTTTTCAGAAATTCGAAGCAATCAATAATTGAGCAATCAAGCAATCTGCCTGTCGGAAGGCAAGATCGAGCAATTTTGTTTTTCGCGCTTATGGGATTGGCGAGTGCATTTTTAGCAAAAGGAACGCAAGAACCATTTGGATTCGTATTTAATTTTCTATACTCTAATATTCCAGGATTCAATCTCTTCCGAGATCCTGTCAAATTCTATATGTTAGTTGCGTTGGCATACTCGATACTTATTCCCTATTCGATTCGAAGCTTAGGCGGCTTTAAAAAGATAGCATTCGTAGCTTTTGTTTTCTTTTGGGCATATTTAAATTGGCCTTTCATAGTGAGGTCAAATTCCGGCATATTTAAACAACGGCAGGTTCCTCAAGAGTACGTTCGACTCAAGGAATTTTTGGTATCAAGGCCGGAATTTTTCAGAACGCTTTGGATTCCGAGCGTTCAGAGATTTGCATTTATGTCAGATAATCATCCGACTCTTGCTTTCCAAGAAATTTTTAAATCTAAAAAACTTGACGAAACAGTTCTCCGAGATATGGCAGTTAAATATATTATAGTTCCTTATGATTCGGAAGGCGAGATTTTTTTGAATGATCGAAAATATGATGATAAGTTGTATCAAAAAACCATCGCAGAACTTAATAAAATAACCTGGCTCAAAAAAATAGAGAGACATGGAAAAATTGCGGTCTACGAACTTTCTAACCCAAAACCACATAGATTTGTATTGGGTAATAAATTAATTTTCTCGGAAAGCTTTGATAAGTTTTGGTACGCAGAATTCGGAGAGGAAAAAGTGTATTCAAAACCCCATGGAATGTTAAATAGCTTTGAGATTCCACAGAATCAACGAAAAAGCCTCACTCTTTCATACGAACCTCAAAAATGGGCGAATGTCGGATCTATAGTAAGTGGACTTACACTCCTTATCGTTATTGGAATTATTTATACTTCTTCAAGAAGGAAGTGAAGGTTTGTTCAAGTTTTGCAAGGTGTTCGTTTCCCATGCCATGATGGCAACCCACAATAAAGCCTCTTTCGAATATTTCATTTGTCACCGGGCATTTATTTGCAGCCATTCTATATTGAATATCTCTAAATCCGGGATGCTTTAGGATATTGCCTGTAAATACAGGGCGCGTTTGGATATTGTTTCTTTCAAGATAAGTAACGATATCAAGTCTTGAAAATGGAGCATTCTTCTTTATCGTGAGAGGGAAAGCAAGCCATTGAGTTTCTACATCTTCTCCCTGTTTTGGTAAGATGAAAAGATCGGCGTAGTTAGCGAAGAATCGAAGGAGATGTGAAAAATTATGTACGCGTGTTTTTCTGAATTTTGGAAGCTTATCAAGTTGGGCGTTAGCAAACGCAGCGGTTATTTCTGGCGCTAAGAAATTATATCCAATTTCAGAAAAAACAAATTTTGCGTCATACGGAATTTTACCCAGTTTAACCTTAAAGCGCTTTGCAATATCTTCTGATTCTTGAAATACGGAAGAATTTCGACCCCAGCCGCGAAGAACTTTAGCACGCTTGTGCCATGCTGGATTGTCTACCAAGATCATCCCTCCGTTGCCTGCGGCTGTAATAATATGAGATCCAAAAAAGCTTGTTGTTGTAATATCCGTATATGTTCCTGTTGGTTTATACTTGAATTTTGCACCATAAGTATCACAGGAGTCTTCAATAAAAAATAGCTTATATTTTTTTGCAAGCTTTTGGAGTCTTATCATGTCGGGTACATTTCCAAGAAGTAGTGGAATCATAAGCGCACGCGTTTTTTTTGTAATCATTGATTCAATTTGATCTATATTAATAACATAAGTCCCGGGCTCCACGTCAACAAATACCGGGGTTAATCCCTTTTTAAGAATTGGAGATACGGTTGTAGAAAATGTTAAAAGAGGAGTAATTACTTCTGACCCTTCCGGCAGGTTTAAAAGTTCGAATGCCAGAAGATTTGCTGAAGATCCTGAATTAACCATAGTCGCAAATTTTTTACCAAAATACTTAGTTGATCTTTCTTCAAACTTATAGGTTTCCTTTCCCGTATTTGTTCTGTGTTCATTTAAAACTGCTAGAACTCTTTTGGTTTCGTGTTGGTCATGGACAGCAAGAGCATAGGGTACGCGGAGATTATCAGTCAAATTTTTATTCATTGGTATAGGTTTAAGATTATATCAATTGACTTATCCTATTAGCAATAATTAATCTCTGGTATACTATTGTGCAATGAATTATAAAAGCATTTCTGTGTTTTTGCCGGTGTTTAATGAAGGAGAGAACATAGGAAAAGCTGTTTTGTCAATTAAAAAATATCTTGCAAAAAGGTTTAAAGATTTCGAAATTTTGGTGATAAGCGATGGAAGTACGGATAATACTAATGAAATTGTTCAAAAACTAGAAAAAAAAGATAGGCGAATTAAACTGTTCACCCGTAATAAAAGATTAGGCTATGGTGCAGGGTTAAGGGCGGGATTCGAAAAATCCACCAAGGATCTCATTTTCTACACAGACGCAGATAATCAGTTCGATATAAATGATATGGACAAGCTATTTCCATTGCTTGGTAAATACGATATTGTGAGCGCTTATAGAATCAAACGAAAAGATCCGCTAATGCGCATTTTTATTGCGAACGTTTACAATTTACTGGTACGACTATTTTTCGGTTTAAAAATAAAAGACGTTGATGCCTCTTTTAAGCTTTATAAGAAGGAAACATTCGACGAGATGAAACTTATAACAAATACGGGACTAACTGATGCCGAGGTTTTGATAAAAGCCCAAAAACAGGGATTTAAAATCGGTCAAATAGGCGTTCGCCATTATCCAAGGCTGCATGGACAAACGCCTTTCGAAATAGGTTCGAGAAATATTTTTTTTGCGCTTGTCAAACCGAAAGTAATTGTTGATATACTCCACGAAATGAAGATTTTATGGAAAGATCTTAAAAAATGAAGGGATTTATAGAGCAAATTTATAGAAATACTAGTAGTTACAAAGGAGTTGTGTTTTTGGATAGGGACGGGACCATAAATGATGAAGAACTCGAAGTGCTCCCAACTGTTGTTCATGGGATTCGATTATTGAATAAGAAAAAAATTGCGGTTGTTGTTATTACAAATCAACCAGTGGTAGCACGTGGTTTAATTACCATTGACGAATTAAAAAAAATTAACAATACATTAGTTGGAGATCTTAAGAAAAGAGGCGCATATATTGATGCCGTCTATTCGTGTCCCCACCACCCGGAAAAACATCATCCAGATATTCCTAAGCACGCGATAAATTTTCGAATAAAATGTCATTGCAGAAAGCCGGGTGTTGCGATGCACAAAAAAGCAATGTCTGTGTTTGGTTCAAAAAAAATAATTGGTGTCATAGGAGACCATACAAGAGACATTGCTGCTGGAAAGAAACTCTCAGCGCCAACAGTTGTTGTTCTAACAGGCGATAGAGGTGAAGATGGGCTATACGATATTACTCCGGATTTTATCTCCGATAATTTCCTCGATGCAGTCCAAAAGCTTTTTTGATATACTCAGCAGCGCAAACTAATACAAATAGTTAAAATAGTTACAATAGTTAAAATAGTTACAAAACTATTAAACTATTTAGCTATTCTAGCTATTAAGAAATATGAAACGTGTATTAATTACTGGAATTACGGGGTTTGTTGGGAGTCACCTTGCTGATTATTTACTTGCGGACACCAAATATAAAATATTCGGGCTGAAACGCGTTAATTCCTCTCTTCGAAACATAAGTCATATACTCGGTAAAATTATTTTAATAAATGGAGATCTTATTGATCAAACAAGCTTAGTTCGTGTTCTCAAAATTTCAAAACCCGACTATATTTATCATCTCGGTGCGCTTTCATGGGTAACTCCATCTTGGGATATGCCGGCAGCATATATGCAAGTTAATGCAATTGGAACTATTAATTTATTCGAAGCCCTTCGAATAACTGGATTGAAGCCTCGAATATTAATTTCGTGCACCCCTGAAGAATATGGAGACGTTCCTAAAAACTTAATACCGATAACTGAAGAAACAAGACTTGAACCGGTTAATCTGTACGCCGCAAGTAAAGTTGCGCAAGACGCGATCTGTCAAGCGTATCAAGCTTCATACGGATTCGAAATAATTAGAACTCGAGCATTTAATCATGAAGGACCAAGAAGAGATATTCTTGGAGCGCTTGCCTCTTTTGCTTATCAAATTGCTCAGATCGAACGCGGTTTACAAGAGGCTATTATAAAAGTTGGAAATCTTGAAGCAAAAAGGAACTTTACAGATGTGTGTGATATGGTTCGTGCCTATCATCTTGCAATGGAGAAAGGTATCCCAGGCGAGCTCTATCTAATTGGTTCGGATCAAATTTATACAATTGGACAATGCCTGAAAATGCTAATCTCTCTTTCAACCTCAAAGAAAAAAATAAGGTACAAAGTTGTCAAGGAGCGCGTAAGACCAACGGAATTACATCTTTTGATCGGGAAATTTGATAAGTTTAAAAAACGTACCAGGTGGAAGCCCAAAATTCCCTTTCGCGAAACAATGAAATCCATTCTTGATTATTGGCGGGAATTTATCGATAACAATCGATATTAAACAATCAATCGTTATTAAGGTTCAACCTTGGTTATGCATAGATAAGGTTGAACCTTGAAAGAACTTGAAAGAACCTTGAAGGACATTGAAAGACATGAAGGTATTAATAACAGGAATAAAAGGCTTTATTGGACAACACTTGTCTCGCAAGTTAATTGAACGTGGACATAAAGTTAAGGGGCTCGAAAATAAGAACGGCGGTGTTCTCAATAAAATTCTAGTCGAGCGTGCGATCCGTGATGCTGATGTAGTTGTTCATCTGGCGGCTTTGACTTCACACAAAGAGTTAGTCGATAACAGATTAGAAGCTCTTGAAATAAGTTTTTTGGGAACAAAAAATGCTTTAGATGCATTTGTAAAATCAAAAACAGCAAAGAAATTTTTATTTGCATCAACAGGAAAAGTTTATGGGAAGATTGTTCGATTGCCAATTGACGAGGATCATCCGACAAGTCCACTCAATATACTGGGTAAATCAAAACTAATAGCGGAAAAATTAATCGACTTTTATGCTTCGACTTTGGATTCGACAAGCTCACCACAAGCGCTCAGCATTGACCAAAAAGAATTTGTAATTTTTCGAGCTTTTCAAGTATACGGCTTGGAACAGAAAAGAAACTTTCTTATTCCCACTATTATTTCTCAGATAAATTCTGGAAAGAAAGAAATAATACTAGGAGATATAAAAGCGAAACGTGATTATGTATATATAGATGATTTAATCGACGCTTTTATTAAAGTAGTTGAAAGAAAAACAACAAAGGGATTATCAATTTATAACATTTGCACTGGAGTTGGATCAAGCGCCGGTGATATTGTTCGGTTAATCGGAAAAATAAAGGCGAAGAAAATAAAAATCAAAGTGGATACAGATCTCTTAAGGGAAGATGAGATGCATGAAGAATATGGATCATATAAAAAAGCAAAAAAAGAATTAGGATGGGAACCTAAGATAGTTCTTGAAGAAGGTCTTGAGATGCTTTTTAAAAAAAATGAAAAATGAAAATCTACAGGCAATAATTTTGGCAGGAGGAAAGGGTACAAGAATAAAACGGATAAACTCCGCCCTTCCTAAGGTATTGTTTCCACTTGCAAAAAAACCTCTGTTGGATTACCTGATTGACCATTTAAAAAAAAATGGATTCAATGACATAATTATTTGCACAGGATACTTAGCGGATAAAGTGAAGGATTATGTTTCCAAAACAGATTATGGAATTAAAATTCGAACTTCTAGAGAAGATACGCCATTAGGTGCGGCAGGAGCACTGCATTTAATTAAAGATTTATTGAATGATGAATTTTTCGTATTATATGGAGATATTTATACAACTATAAATCTTGAAAAAATGCTTAAGTTTCACAAGAGCAAGAAGGCGGACGTGACAATAGCCCTGCACATATCAGATCATCCACGTGATAGTACAATAGTTAAAATTGACAAAAGCAAAAAAATTGTAAATTTTATAGAAAAACCTGGGGACGATTGGAAACAATATGGCAATCTGACAGCAACGTCCTTATACATAATGAAAAAAAGTGTGTTAAAATTCATTGCTAAAAATAAAACAATAGATTTTGCAAAAGATGTATTTCCTAAAATGTTAAAAAATAGAGGAAAACTATTTGGATATATTACTTCTGAATATGCAAAAGATATTGGTACTCCTGAAAGGTACAAAAAAGTCGAGCAATACATTACGTTGAACAAAAGATGATAATTTCAAGGACTCCCCTCCGCATTAGTTTTGTCGGCGGAGGATCAGATATTCCTGCCTACTACACCCAAAGTCCTGGTGCTGTGGTGTCAACAGCAATAAATAAATATATCTACATAACGGTTAATAAGAAATTTGGTAAAAAAATTCGCGCTTCTTACTCAAAAACGGAAAATGTCGATTCAGCGGACCAGATAGAACACCCACTTATTCGCGAATGTTTAAAGATTGTAGGAATAGAGCGCGGGATAGAAGTAACCTCAATGTCAGATATTCCAGGAGAAGGTACGGGTCTTGGGTCTTCAAGTTCGTATACCGTGGGGCTTTTGAACGCCCTATATGCTTATATGGGAAAATACGCATCAGCTGAGAAGCTCGCACGCGAGGCATGCAAAGTAGAAATTGAAATTCTAAAAGACCCAATAGGAAAGCAAGATCAGTATATTGGAGCATATGGGGGGTTGGAGTTTATTCAATTTCTATCAGACGGAAATGTTGACGTGAGTCCGATAATCTGTTCACCCGATACTAAAAAGAATCTCGAAGAAAATTGCATGTTGTTTTATACCGGTTTGACTCGTTCTAGCGCCAAAATTTTATCAAAACAGAGCAAAAATATGAAAAGCGATGTTGATAAGCGCGTAATTATGATTCAGATGGTATCCCTGGCGTATGAGGCGCAAAGACTTCTCAATAATAATTCTATACGAGGTTTTGGGCAATTGCTTCATGAGAACTGGTTATTAAAAAGAAAAATGACAGAGGGGGTTTCCTCTAACCAAATAGATAAATGGTACGAAACGGCGCTAAAAAATGGTGCTGAAGGAGGTAAAATACTTGGTGCTGGAGGCGGAGGATTTTTATTGCTCTATGCTAAAAAGAAATATCATGATAGAATTCTCAATAGTTTGAAAGACTTGGAGCTCCATGATTTTAAATTTGAACCTCAAGGTAGTAAAATTATTTTTGTCAGTGAATAATGTCCAGAACTAAAAAAAATCAAAATAATTTCAAAGAATCAGCTCTCCATTTCATCGATTCTTATTTTCAGGAAGTTATTAAATGTATTGTTTTACTTGATAAGCAACCGATTGAACGAATGATCGAATTAATAATGGAGACATACAGAAATGATAGAAAAATCTATGTTCTGGGAAATGGAGGAGGGGCTTCAACAGCGTCTCACATGGCATGCGATCTTGGGAAAGGGACCTTAAACCGCGTTTATGACCAAAAGGAAAAACGGCTTCATGTTCTGTCTTTGACTGACAATGTGGCAATTATGACGGCATATGCCAATGATTTGTCTTATGATGATATTTTTATTCAACAGTTGCGGAATTTAGTAGAGCGAGATGATGTTGTAATTGCAATTTCAGGTAGTGGTAATACGAAAAATATTTTAAATGCGGTTTCCTATGCAAAGAAGGTTGGCGCAAAAACAATCGGACTAACCGGATTTAATACCGGTGGGAAGCTTGCACAGATGGTTGATGTATCTATAATCGTTAAGACAAGTCATTATGGTCCTTTGGAGGATGTACACATGATGATAGGGCATCTTGTTTCAGCAGCTGTAGCAAGCGCAAAGCATGCAGAGAGCGCAAGCGGCAAAGCTCGAAAAAACAAAGCCGTTCCCTTCTACCTTGAATGAAGATTCAGGACGTAGTTTTTATTATTATCGCATCGTTTTTGATTTATAAACAGAATCCTCGCTGGCTCGTTGCCGCAGGTCTTCTTTTTCTTATTTTATCTTTTCCGCTTTTTTCTTTTTGGATTTTCTACACGGCCCAAAGGCTTACCTACTATGCAGCCGCTTTTTTTCTTGCGGCAATAATCATTTATTTAATTCAAACCCGCAAGAAATAATCTATTGATTCCCGGGTGTGTAAGCACAAAACACTCCCGGAGTGCAATAGGTTTACACCTCGGTATTTAATGCCCGATTTGTTCATGAAGCTTATTATAGCTATAATATCCTTATGAGGGTTGGGATTGACATAAGCCAGGTCGCGTATGGGAATACGGGGGTAGCCAACTACCTCTCAAGTTTAATTCGCGAGATGATTCGGCAAGATGCAAAAAATGAATATATCCTCTTTTTTTCATCCCTGAGAGGTAAATTTCCAATTTCCAATTTCCAATTTCCAATTAATTCGACCAATGTTCGAATTGTAAAATCCCCTCTCCCGCCAACAGTGCTAGACTTGTTATGGAATAAGCTGCACGTCTTTCCGATTGAATGGTTCGTTGGTGATGTTGATGTTTTCATAACTTCCGATTGGACAGAGCCGCCGGCAAAAAAAGCTAAAAAGGCGACGATTATATATGATCTTATTGTATTTAAACATCCTGAGGAAAGTGATCAAAAAATTGTATCAGTACAAAAAAGAAAACTCGCTTGGGTAAAAAAAGAGTCCGATATTGTATTTTGTATTTCGGAATCAAGTAGAAATGACGCAATAGAGATTTTAGGTTTTGATCCAAAAAAAGTCAAAGTTATTTATCCCGGCTTATGAAAATAGGAATTAACGGATTTGAGGCTGTAATACCGCGATTCGGATATGATTCGAATGGCCTTCCGAACAGAGTAGGGAGTTCGCAAGTCGCTTTTGAGTGGCTGACCGAACTTGAAAAAATTGATAAAAAGAACCGGTATGTTATATATCTTCCGGTCGAGCCAACATGGGATATGCCAAAAGAGCGTGAAGCGTGGCAATATATTGTATTGCCGAGTAAACCTCTTTGGACAATTTTTGCATTAAGCCCGGCTATTCGCAAAGCAAAATTTGACATATTTTTCTCACCAACCCACTATGGCCCATTATTTGTTCCATGTCCTCAAGTAATTTCAATTCTTGATCTTTCATATAAACACTTTTCGGAGCTTTTCAAGAAAAGGGATTTATTACAGCTTAATCTTTGGGGTGGATATTCGGTCAGGCGAGCAGCAAAGATTATAACGATTAGCAATTCCGCTAAGAGTGATATAATCAGAGAATACCATGTTCCTGAGGCTGGGGTAGAAGTAGTTTATCTTGGTGTTAAGGATGTAGGTAAATCTAAAATGTCAAAAGAAGAAATTTTCAAGAAATATTCGGTTGAGGGGCCATTTATTTTGTTTGTTGGGACACTGCAGCCAAGGAAAAATATTGTGCGCCTAGTCGAAGCATTTTCTCGTATAAAGTCGAATCTACAACTCGTGATTATTGGGAGAAGAGGGTGGCAGTTTGAGGAAATCCTTGAAGCGCCAAGAAAATATGGAGTTTCCGATCGGGTTCGATTTTTAGAGAACATTGCTGACGAGGAGCTTCCGGCGTTCTATGAAAACGCAGAACTTTTTATATTGCCAAGTCTTTATGAAGGTTTTGGTTTACCAATTCTTGAGGCAATGAAATATGGATGTCCTGTTATAACAAGCAATGTCTCTTCGCTTCCCGAAGCAGGAGGTGATGCGGCAGTTTATTTTGATCCGGAGAGCGTCTCGGATATTGCAGAAAAAATAGAAAAGGTTCTGTCAGATGAAAGCCTCGCTGCTCGCATGAAAAGAGAGGGGTTTGAACAAGTCAAAAAGTTCTCATGGGAAAAATCAGCAAGACAGGTGCTTAAGGTTCTTGAGGAGGCAGCAAAATCATGATTAGGAGAATAGTTAAGCGTATAAAGGCAATTTTACTGGAGCTAGACAACATGATTTTAAGATATGTTGGGTACATCCCGAGTCATTACATAAGAAGATTTTTTTACAGAATTCAGGGTATGAAGATTGGGAGAGGTTCGACTCTCCATATGGGTGCGGTTTTTTATGATGCAAGTAAAATTTCAATCGGCCAAGATACGATTATTGGCGAGGACGCGGTTCTGGACGGGCGGGACAAATTAGTTATTGGAGATCACGTTGATATCGCAAGCGAGGTAATGATATATAACGCGGAACATGATATTAATGACGAAAGCTTTAAGGCAGCTACCGCTCCTGTTAAAATCGGCGACTATGTTTTTATCGGCCCTCGCGCAATAATCTTACCCGGAGTAAAAATAGGTCGCGGTGCTGTGGTTGGAGCAGGAGCAGTGGTAACACGCGACGTGGGAGAGTTTGAAATAGTGGGCGGTGTACCGGCAAAAGTAATAGGA
Source organism: Candidatus Levyibacteriota bacterium (assembly GCA_016204525.1). Classification (GTDB taxonomy): domain Bacteria; phylum Patescibacteriota; class Microgenomatia; order Levybacterales; family GWA1-39-11; genus GWA1-39-11. The sequence goes on from JACQKO010000001.1 coordinate 28,205, forward strand.
GAGCGAAAGATTAAAAATCCCACATATAAATTAGGGAGGGCGGCTTGGTTCCGTTAGTATCTAAGTTTGTAAGATGTAAGACTTAAGTTTAAAATCCCTCATGAAATTTTCTATTATTGTTCTTACTTACAACTCTGCATTGCATATCGAGAAATTAATTAAGAGCATTTATGAATTCAATAAAAATGGGGATTACGAAATAATAATTGTTGATAATGCGTCGCAAGACGATACTGTTAAGAAA